>CAMHRJ010000113.1 GCA_946187475.1 uncultured Clostridia bacterium
TCAAGTCCATTAAGATACAAGACGCACCCAACCGGGTGCGTCATTATATGCTAGCATAACCAAACTCCGTCTCTTTGAAAATGTTTTACTCTTTCCTTCGCTCGCCGAATCACACGCCAGTCAAATCCGAACAGCTGCAGCAGCCGTATCGCGTTACATGTCTCAGTCCTCCCGGTATGTATCCTATAATCAAACATCATTTCCCCGTCGACAATCTGTTCCTCAAAATGGTACAATTGATAACGGTTCTTCAGGAGATCACACAACTCCAAATCATGGGTTGCCGCAAAGCAGAGAATGCCTGAATCTGCAAGCTCCTGCAGGATCACACTCCCCGCTGCGATTCTCTCCGTCGTGTTTGTACCGCGCAGGGCTTCATCCACAGCACATAAGATCGCGTTGTGCTCCTTGGCGGCGTCCAGGATTCTTTTCAGAGACAGGACCTCCGCTGTGTAGAGGCTGGCGCCGGTCAACAGGCTGTCAGATGAAGCCAGAGATGAATAAATGCAAAATGCGGTTGCTTCATAGCTTGTTGCCAAAACGGTGCAGATACTCTGCGCCATAACAGCTGCAAGGAGCACAGTTTTCAGGTAGGTAGATTTGCCGGATGCATTCCCCCCGGTAATCAGGAAAGGTTGATTCGCGGTACAGTCATTGGGAACAGCATCAGAAAGCAATGGATGAACCAAGTCTGTGGCATGCAGAAACCCTGCCCCCGAGAAACACAAAGACGGTTCCACGTAATAATCTATGCTTGCCCGGTAGGAAGCAATCGAGATTGCAGCATCGAGTTTTCCGAGCGATTCGTGAATGGTAAATACGTCACTATGATAATATCCGAGTTTTCGTTTCAAAAACTCGTATGTGATCAGGTCCAGCAGTGTGGCAGTCAGAATTGCGTCTTCAAATCCCCCACTGTCCATTTTGGTCGGTATGCCGCCGGTTCGAATCACCGCTTTCAAGCGCTCCAAGCTCTCATACGCCGGTTTCATTTGGGCGTCAAGAGCAGGGTCGCTCAGCTTTTGAAGCTTTCGAATCGCAAAAACCATGTTTACGATATAATTCACCGTATCATAATCCCGCTGGGAACGGCGTCTGCCAAATTCGTGCACATAGCAATTGATCAGCAGCGAGGCCAAAAACATACGAATTCCAAACCAAAGATGAAAACATGCACAAACCGCAGCTGCAAGAAAGAAGCACAGACAAACAAGATAGAATAGAAACATGCCGATGCCGTGCTTTTCCGGCGCAAACGCATGGCACAGGTCTGCCCGGCGCGTACAGCCAAGCCGCGCAAGGATTGCTTCTGCCTCGATTCGGCGTTCTTCATCTGCCTGCGCATATTCAATCCATCTGCGTCTGGACTCATACGTTTCTTCATCCAGCGCAGGGCAGCGAAGCATATAATACAAATACTGTTCTCCGGACGTGCACCGCCCTGGGTTGATGCGCCGGAAAAAACGGTCCATATCCAGGTCATTCCACGTAATATCATCCAGCAGAAATCCGCCCGACGTATGATTCTTTCGATAATCATAATAGGCGCGAATGTATTTCATGTCGCCATCGCGATAATAGGGTTCCGGAACGCGTCCAAAACGCGATCGAAGCATTCGCTTTAACCGGGTTGTTCTCATTTCCCGCGAATGTGTTCCATCCACATGGAAGCAGAGATTTTGAGATGATTCAAAAGTGTCTCCTCCTGACCGCCGGGCCATTGGAATCCGCTTTGACCCGAAAACTTCTTTTGAAGATAGCCCAGTACCGTCCCGCCATTCAAAAGCGTAAGAACGCTCAACACACACAAATAGCTCTCTGACCCGTTTGCATGTCTGTACCGCAGAATCAAATAGAATACAGCCAGCGCCATTGCCATGATGATAAACTGATACAGCGAGCTCTTGATGGCATTCTTCTCCTGTTGAGAAATCGCAGACAAAACAGCTATGGTATCGGCTGGAACCGGCTGTGCAATCCCAAGAAGTTCCGATACTGTGGTATCAAGAGCTTCCGCCAAAGTCGGTAACATAGCAAGATCGGGATAATTCTTTCCGCGCTCCCACTTGGAAACCGCCTTATCCGTCACATGCAGCAATTCCGCAAGCTCTCGTTGGGTCATATTCTTTTTCATGCGAAGTGTACGAATCTGATTCCCGGTAAAAGAAGCATCCATTTGATCACCTCCGTCCTCTTCATCTTAGAAAACCAACACAATAAAGTCAATCGAGAGAAAGTAGAATCGGGACTGCCGACGGCAGTCCCGATTTCTTTTATTCGTCTTTTGGTGTTCCTTCCGCAGGAGGCGCTTCCTCGGCGGGAATCTCCGTGGGGATGCTGGTGACATCCGGCGCGGCGGTCTCGCTGACGGACGGGAACGAGGCGGTGGGCTCATCGCTCATGTCACGGATGACCTTGGCAGGAGGCTCGATGGTCTCATCCGGGTGGATGGGCGGTTCGCCGTGCTCGCAGAAGTACTGGAAGTCCTCACCATCCAGGGTCTCATGGATCAGCAGGTATTCCGCAATAGCGGTCAGCAGCTCGCTGTGTTCCTTGAGGATGCTCTCGCACTTGGCATAGGCCTCGTCGAAGATACGCTTGACCTCGGAATCGATGGTGGCGGCAGTCTCCTCAGAATAGCTCTTGGTGGTGCCGAAGTCGCGGCCGATGAACAGGCTGTGGCTGGAATCATCAAAGCTGATGGGGCCAAGCTTCTCGCTCATGCCGTACTTCATGACCATATCCCGAGCGATGCGGGTGGCCTGCTGAATGTCGCCGCTGGCGCCGGTGGAAATGTCGTCCAGGAACAGCTTTTCGGCGATGCGGCCGCCCAGGGCGCTGACGATGTTATCAAACATCTCACCCCGAGAGGTGAAGTCCTCGGCGTCCTCAGACTGGCGGTACCAGGTGAAGCCGCCGGCCTGACCGCGGGGGATGATGGTGATATAGTGCACCGGGTCGCAGTTTTCAGAGAAGTGGGCAGAGATCGCATGACCGCTCTCATGGTAAGCGGTGAGACGCTTCGCCTTGTCGGAGACCACGCGGCTCTTCTTCTCCGGACCCATGACGACCTTCAAGATGGCCTCGTCGATGTCCGCCTGCATGATGAAGCGGCGCTTGGCACGCACGGCCAGGATCGCGGCCTCGTTCAGGAGGTTTTCCAGGTCCGCGCCGGCGAAACCGGCGGTGCCGCGGGCAATGCTCTTGAGATTCACGTCATCACCCAGATGCTTGCCCCGGGCATGGACCTTGAGGATTTCCTCGCGGCCCTTCACGTCCGGCAGGCCCATATAGACCCGGCGGTCGAAGCGGCCCGGCCGCAGCAGGGCGTTATCCAGAATGTCGGCACGGTTGGTGGCCGCCATGACGATGACGCCGGCGTTGTCGGCAAAGCCGTCCATCTCCACCAGCAGCTGGTTCAGGGTCTGCTCGCGCTCGTCATGACCGCCGCCGAGACCGCTGCCGCGCTGGCGGCCCACCGCGTCGATCTCGTCGATGAAGATGACGGCGGGGGCAACCTTCTTGGCCTGGTCAAACAGATCGCGAACCCGGCTTGCGCCGACGCCCACATAGAGCTCTACGAAGTCGGAACCGGAAATGCTGAGAAACTGCACCCCGGCCTCCCCTGCTACAGCCTTGGCCATGAGGGTTTTACCGGTGCCCGGAGGGCCAACCAGCAGCACACCTTTGGGAATGCGGGCGCCCATCTCGGCATAGAACTTCGGCCGCTTCAGGAAGTCAACGATCTCCCGAAGCTCCTCTTTTTCCTCATCGGCTCCCGCCACATCGGCAAAGGTGACCTTCTTCTGGGTCTCATCTCCGGTGCGGGTAGAAGCCTTGCCGAAGCGCCCCACGCCGCCGGCTCCGCCGCCGCCCATGCGGTTCATCATCACATACCAGATCACGATGCACAGAACGATCATGATCAGATAGGGCAGCATGCTCAGCCACCACGGGGCGGTCCAGCCCTGGCGATAGTCAAACTCTTCCAGGATGCCGTCCGCCTTCTGCTGTTCAATCAGATCGCCCAGATCGTCCCGGAACCAGGTGGCGCTGGGCAAATCCTGAGTGATGGTGTCGAGGCCATCTTCGTTCTCCTCCCGGAGCTCCAGCGTCAGCTTGGTACCCTCCAGGGTGAAGGACTTGACCTCTTCATTTTTGAACATGTCCTCGATCTCGGAATAAGTATAGGACTTCGTCTCCGACGGGGTCAGCAGATAGAACAGCATGGCAATGAAGATCACCGCCATCAGCATGTAGAATCCGACGTCGCGCGAGCGATTACGATTCTTGTTGGGTTTCAAAAAACAATCACATCCTTTATAGGAAAGCCGCGATCAAACGCGGGAAAATGCAGATCAGTCGGAATAAACCTCCGGCTTGAGCACGCCCACATAGGGCAGATTGCGGTATTTCTCCGCATAGTCCAGACCGTAGCCCACGACAAAGGCGTCGGGAATCTCAAAGCCGGAATACTTGGCGTAAACCGGAGCCTTGCGCCGGGCGGGCTTGTCCATCAGTGTGGCAATGGTGATGGAGGCAGGCTTGCGTACCTCCAGGTACTGGGTCAGATAATGCAGCGTCACGCCGCTGTCGAGAATGTCCTCCACCAGAATGATATCCCGACCTTCGATGTTTTGATTCAGGTCCTTGTTGATCTTCACAGCGCCGGTGGTGGAGGTGCCGGAACCATAAGAGGAGACAGCCATGAAATCCACCGAGCAGGGCAGGTCCACATAGCGCATCAGATCGGCCATAAACACGAAGCAGCCCTTCAGGACGCCGACGAAAATCGGCTCCTTGCCGGCAAAGTCGGCGCTGATGGCAGCGCCCAGCTCGGCGGCCCGCTTCTGCAGCTGCTCATGAGTCAGCAGAATGGTGGAAATATCATCGTGAATGCTCATCTTTCTCTTTCTCCGTTTCCGATGGGGTAAGTGTTTCAATGGAAACCCGCAGGGCCAGATCCCCGGGGTTCGCAGCGCAGCGCTCCGCCAGACCGAAGCCGAAAACGGCCACAGGACCAAGTGCGTCACGCAGCACCGGAATTCGATCTCGCTGAGAGACTGGAATGCCGCCCTCTGCCATGAGATCGCTGATCTTTTTGGTGCAGCCCCGCCCAGCCAGACGAATCTGATCGCCCGGTCGGCGGGAAGTAAAGGTTAGTTTACCACGAATCCATTCAGTTTTAAAGTGGTAAACCGTTAACGTATTGTGAATTTCATCATAGGTAGTCGGCAAATCAACTGAAAGCCTATAACCATGCTGCGACAGCAACAATTGCAGACCGGGATGGAGCTCCAGCTCCGGCAGTGGTTCTGCCTCTGCAGAGCCAAAATACATTCTCCCCTGCTCCCGCCGGACGCGGATGCCCGGGAGGTCCAGAAACGCCGCCTCGGTGCCGAAGCAAAGATCGTGCAGCGCAGCAATGTGCCGGGCGGAAAGGTTTCCACCGCACAGCTTTTGAAACACACGCATGCGAATCGGGCGAGCCAGAACCTGTAAAGATGCAAGCGTCAATCCGTTCTCAGGACTGTTATCGATCAGATATGCATCTGCCAGCGACATGAGGAATTCCTCTTCCTCCCGCAGATGCTCCGCCGTCTCTGCTGCGTGCTCCACGGCAGCGGCGTTCACACTTCTCAGAGCCGGGATCACCTGCTGCCGAATGCGATTTCTGGCATAACGGTCAGAATCATTGGTGCTGTCCTCCACATGCGGGATACCGTGGGCATTCAGCCAGGCGTCCACCTCTGTGCGGGAGATAAGCAGCATGGGGCGGAGGACGTTTTTGCGGATTTCCGGAATACCCGCAAGGCCCCGCAAGCCGGTTCCCCTGGCCAGGTTCAGGAGTATGGTCTCCAGCTGGTCATCAGCCGTGTGGGCCGTGAGAATCCATTGGATGTTCTGCTCGCCTGCAATGCGCTGCAGAAAGGCGTAGCGTGCGGCCCGAAGCTGCGCTTCGGAATCCACGCTGCTATCCAGTCTGCCGACAAAGCAGGGCACATTGTGAACCAGACAAAAGTCTCGCACAAAAGATTCGTCCCGGTCGGATTCTGCCCCTCTCAGGCCGTGGTTATAATGAGCACACAAAACGGTGAACCCGCGCTCCGGCGCAAGCTCCAGCATCCGCGCCAGGAGGTACATGGAATCGGCGCCGCCGGAAACCGCGCACAGCACCCGGTCGCCGGGCAAAATGCGATCAATATTCATCCTCATGCCGCTTTTCGGAGGCCACGAAGGTGGTGTACTCCGGCATCCACATCAGCTCCACCGTGCGGGTGTCGCCGTGACGGTTTTTCAGGATGATGGCTTCCGCAAGGTTCGGGTTTTCCGCCTCTTTGTTGTAATAGCCGTCGCGATAGAGCCCGATGACGATGTCGGCGTCCTGCTCGATAGAGCCGGATTCGCGCAGGTCCGAGAGCATGGGGCGCTTGTTGGTGCGGCCCTCGTTGGCACGGTTCAGCTGCGACAGGCAAATGACCGGCACGCTCAGCTCCTTGGCCATGATCTTCAACATACGGCTCATGTCCGAGACCGCCTGGGTGCGGCTCTCGTTGCTCCAGCTGTGTCCGCTGCCGGAGGACTGCATCAGCTGCAGGTAGTCAATGACCACCAGGCCCAAATCCGGAATGCGGCGGCACTGGGCGTTCATGTCGGCAACACTCAGGGTGGAATTGTCGTCCACGCGGATGTCCGTGGCGCTGAGCTGGCCGGCGGCGGCGACCACGCGGTCCCACTCCGCCTGGGACAGGTGCCCGGTGGAGAGCTTCTTGCCGTCCACCATGGCGGCGCTGGAAAGCAGACGCTGCACCAGCTCCTCCCGGCTCATCTCCAGAGAGAACACCGCAACAGTCTTTCCGGAATGCTCGCCCACATAGCGGGCAAGGTTCAACGCCATACTGGTCTTACCCTGACCGGGACGGGCGGCAATGAGGATCAGCTCGCCCTGCTTCAAGCCCAGGAGCGTGGTGTCCAGATCCGGAATGCCGGTGGACAGGCCGGGGATGCCGCCGCCGTTTTCCGCAGCGTCGGAGAGCGCGGCGTAGACCCGCTGGATGACCATGGACACCGGCTGGAGTCCGCCCACATTTCTGCC
>CAMHRJ010000114.1 GCA_946187475.1 uncultured Clostridia bacterium
GCAGCGCCGCGACGCCGGCAACCACCGGCGCGGCAAAGCTGGTGCCGCTGCTGAGGGTGACGGTGCCGGGCAATCTGCCGAGACTGTAAACGCCGACGCCGGGGGCGGCCACAAAGACATGGTCATTCTTGTTGGAGGTGACGCTGCGGATCAGATCCTTGTCCACAGAGGAGACGGAAATGACGCCGTCATAAGAGGCGGGGTATACCAGCTCATTATCTCCGGAGTTGCCGGCAGCAGCCACGATGATGACTCCCTCATCCACAGCGTGCTGAATAGCGGCCTGGACCTCCGGCACGATCACCGGATCGCCGGCGCTGATGTTGAGGATGTCACAGTGGTATTCATCCACCGCGGCGTAAATGCCGGCAGTCAGAGCGGCAAAGTCCGTATCCGAGGTGGCGTAGCTCTTGATCGGCGCAATGGTGACGCCGGGGGCAATGCCCGCGATGCCCACGTGGTTGTCCTTCGTTGCGCCGATGATGCCGGCGATGAAGGTGCCGTGGCCGATGGTGTCCGTTACGCCGGTGCCTCCGACGCAGTTTTTACCGGGCATGATGCGGTCCTTGTCGATGTCCATGGTCGTGTCGGACAGACCCGAGTCCACAATCGCCACGACCACGCCCTTGCCGGTGAGACCGGAGCGCCAGGCCTCCTCCATCCCGATGGTCTTCAGATTCCACTGCAGAGCGGAAAAGGGGTCGTTGGAGATGCCCTTCAGGCTGCTGGAGATGCTGCTCTCCTTGACTTCGGTAAACTGATAATCGCTTGGCGTATCAGCCGCGAAGGCCGAAAGGCCGAACAGCGGCACGAGCAGACACAGGACCATCAGCAGGGCGAGAGCCTTGCGGAAGGTGTTTTTCATATTCGTTCTCCTTGTCGCTTACCGGGATATCAAAGCGAGAAGCTCGGATTCCAGCCCTTGAAGAGATTGCGGATGATGCTCTGGAACAGATCGCGGATCCAGCTGAAATCGAAGATGCTCCAGCCGGTGCCGGGATTGTCGGGCTGATCGGGCTCGTCGGGAGCGGTGGTGTCGTTGAGCTCGCAGCCCCACTTTTCAGCGGCGTAACGGAGGGCATCGGGAATCTGAAGCAGGCCGTATCCGGCATAATCCTCTCCGGCAAGCTCCCGGCTGGTGGCAATCAGAATCTCCTTGAACTCCGCGATGTCCATGTCGGGGTTCATCTGCTTGAGCAGCGCGGCCAGACCGGCCACGTAGGGCGTGGAGAAGCTGGTGCCGTCCATCGTGGTGACGACGCCCGGCAGGAGACTGAGGCTCGCAACCTTCTCGGCGGGCGCCACAACGAACACGCTGTCGTTCTTGTTGGAAAATACGCTGACGTTCAGATTCTGATCCACGCCGCCGACGCCGATGACGGAGTCATAGGCAGCGGGATAGTTGTACTGGGCAGGCGTACTGCTGTCGCCCTCGTTGCCGACGGAAGCGACCACAATCACACCGGCGGCGGCAGCGGCTTCGACGGCGTCCTTGAGATCCGCCTTCCGGTCGCTGGGCGTGCCCATGCTCATGTTGATGACCTGACATCCGGCCTCCACGCAGTCATAGACCGCCTGAGCCATGTCGCTCAGAGCCTTGACGATGAAGAAATCGCACTCAGGCGCCACGCCGGCGATGCCGACGCGGTTGTCCTTCGCCGCGCCGATGATGCCGGCCACAAAGGTGCCGTGGCCCTCAATGTCGGTGGCGGAGTCGCCGACGGAGCCGGTGTAATTCTTGCCGGCCTGCACGCGGCTTTTGGCAATATCCCCCGTGAGGGTGGAAAGGCCGCTGTCGATGATGCCGACCTTGACGCCCTTGCCGGTGGGCCCCATGCCCCATGCCTCGTCCATGCCGACGGCCTTCATGCCCCACTGCTTGGTGGAGCCGGGGTCGTTGGTCATCTTGTCCACTGCCAGCGCGGAGAGGCCGAACAACGGCACGACCATGCACAGAACCAGCAGCATGGCAAGAATTTTTTTCCTCAGTTTCATATTCTTCCTCCTTAATGCATTATTAGAAAAATGAATACTTTCGGCTGTTGATATTATAACATAGTTTTGTCCCTGTGTATAGCAAAGATCGTTCCTGCTGCAGGGTCAGGGCTGTAAAATTTTAGCACTTGAATTTGTGAAAACAGCCGAATCGGTCAGCCTTCTGTCCCGATGGTGTAGAGATTCAGGAAGGTCTGCGCGCACTCGGCGCGGCTGAGGGTGTCCTGGGGACGGAAGTTGCCCTTGTCGTCGCCGTTCATGATGCCGGTGATTTTGCAGATCAGCACGTTCACAGAGGCCCAGGAACTGATGGAGGACGCATCCCGGAACTCATCCTTGAGCATGGCCGAGGCCGTACTGGCGTCCAGCAGCTTGAGCATCCGCGCGGAGGCGCTGTCCAGCTTTGCCGTGCTCAGCAGGAAGCGAACGATCATGGAGGCCATCTGCTCGCGGGTGATGGGCTTGTTCGGGGAGAAGACGCTGGCGCTGCCGTCGCCGTTGGTCACGCCGTTGGTCACACCCCAGATCGCCGCGTCCCGATACCAGCAGCCGGAGTCGTTCGACACGTCGCGGAAGGGGTTGCTTTGGCCGCTCACGCTTGGCTGGTCGGCCAGACGGTAGAGCACCGTGATGACCATGGCGCGCGTGACGGTGCCGTTGGGATCAAACCGATTGTTGCCGACGCCGTTCATCAGGCCGCTGGCCTTGACAAAATCCACCGCCTCAGCGTACCACGCGCCGCGGGAGACGTCGGAAAAACCGTTGGCGGGAAAGCTCGCCCCAAAGGCGGAGGCGCCGAGGGCAAAGACCAGGCACAGCGCCAGCAGCAGGGAAATCATTTTTTTCATGTTGAAACCTCCAAATAAAAATGCAGAAACTCGCATGTCGTTTTGACGATTTGATTATAACATAGTTCCCGGAATCTGCAAGTGCAAAGCCCTTCCGGATTGACGAAATCTGCCTATCTGCGGTATACTTGAAACAACAACCCGAAAGGAGCGATTGACATGAAAAGAATCCTGAGTCTGATGCTCGTGCTGGTCATGATCCTCACGCTGGGCGCCTGCGGAAAGAAAGCCGCGGAGCCTGCCGGGTCTGAGGCTGAAGATCTGGTCACGATCATGGTCAATATAAAGGGAGTGGACGGCAATGTCGCGATTTCAGATGACGGCACAGAGCCGGTGCTCGATCCGGAGTTTCCCGCGCAGTCCGCTTATATGAATGTGGAAAAGGGCACGGTCGTCAAAATCCTCGCGGAGCCGGAGGAGGGATATCACTTCTTCAAGTGGACCGTCGACGGGAAAGAGTATTCGACCGAGCCGCTGATCACCGTCACAGCGGAGGAGGACACGGAGTTTATTGCGGAGTTTCTGCCCGAGGGCAAGGACGGAAAACCCGTGGATCTCGATGCGGTCAAGACCCTCGGCGATCTGCTTGGGCTGCCTGAGGTCGGAACCAGCCTGACCGGCACGACCTACGTCTATGCGTTTGAGCAGGACGACAATACCTACCGCGCACTCTGCGACGTCCCTGAAGAAACCGCGCAGGCCATCTTTGATCTGGACTTTGACGATCCCGATTATGACAAGAAGCTCAGCGAGCTGATTGCGCCGCTCCCGGTCAAGGTCATTGAGAATCTCACCGAGAACATCCCCTCGCAGCAGGAGGCGGATCAGTATCTCGGGAAGACCGGCCAGGAGCTGATCGACGACGGCTGGACGGTATACTTCTACAATCTGGATGAGATGCAGTTCGGAATGAACCATGGCGTCTATTCTTACGACATCACATTTGAGGGGAAAATCAAGGACCCCGACAGCTTCAACGAGGATACGGATATGGGCGGTCTGACGGTAAAAGCCATCACCTGCAGCGGTGTCGGCGACGCCGCCTATGTGGAGATGCCGGAGGAATGAGAATGAAAAAAACGTCTCCGTTCTTTTGGCACGTCCATCCGTCTGACCGGGCGGCAATGGAGGAAGAGACCTGCAGAGGCCTCTTTGCCAACGGACAGGGAATCTGTATGGGCAGCGGTCAGATTTGGCTGCTGGATCCAGGCTATGCGTCGGATGCGGAGCCAAAGCTTGAAATCATTGCAATCAGCGGCGTGACAAAGGATTCTTAATTGAACACGGCAGACGGGGTCTGGCTGAGACAGACCCCGTTTCAATGACAGTGCAGTATTGACCGGATTGTGCTTGGCCGCCTGTGATTACCGCAGCATGGCCGCGAGGTGCGGCACCAGCGCTTTGATCTCCAGATCTGCTTTGTTGACGCAGAGATCATAGCAGCGCTTGTCGCCCCAGGTCTGGCCGGTCGTGTCGTTGTAATACCGGACGCGGCTGGCCATGTCGGCATAGACAAAGATGCGAAACGGCTTGCGCTCGCGCAGATAATAGTCCGCGCAGCGCCCGACGATCACACAGTCGGAAAGGCTCGCAACTGCGCAATGTCATTCAGTTAAGGGAAAAGAATCGCGAGAGGCTCCATCGCAAAAGCAAGCTCTTTTTCAACGCTTGTTCGATGATGGGTATTCTAATGCAATAGAGGAGAAAACGATGAAAAAACGAATCGCAAAGCGGGCAGCTATCATTTTGCTGGCACTGATGGTGTGGGCATCCGCGTTTTCTGCCGGCGCATTGGCATGTACGGGTA
This sequence comes from uncultured Clostridia bacterium, assembly GCA_946187475.1. Classification (GTDB taxonomy): domain Bacteria; phylum Bacillota; class Clostridia; order Oscillospirales; family Oscillospiraceae; genus CAG-103. The sequence continues at coordinate 4,651 of CAMHRJ010000114.1, forward strand.
TCTATGCAGGCGGCGGCACGACGGAAAACGGTTCCGTCTATCTGGGACGATCCGAGGATTTCGGACCGGATTGGGTGAAGCAGTTTGTGATTGTCCCTGCCGCTGACCATGCGCAGAATGAAATGCTCGAGGATGATTACGGTTTTCGTGCTCCCTATCCCGCGCATACGCTTCGATACAGTGCCGTCATGGACGATCCGTCCGAATACAGCGGACTGACAAAGATTCCGTTCGGAGAAGCAGGCGTCAACGAAAAAGGAGTCGCGGTCTCTGCAACGGTGTCCACGTATTTTAACAAAAAGGTCCAGGCTGTGGATCCGCTGACCTCCGGAGGGCTGACAGAGCTGTCTATGGCCTCCTATATTCTGCAGTCAGCAGATTCTGCGAAGGACGCCGTCCATCTTCTGGCAGACTGTATTGACCGGCACGGACACGGCAGCACAGAGCCCGATGATCCGGATTATCGGGAGGTGAGTACGGTCCTGATTGCCGACCGTGAGGAAACCTGGGTTTTTGAAATCGTATCCGGTCACCAGTATGTCGCCACAAGACTTTCCGACGATACGGTGTCGCTCCTGCCCAATGACATCATGACACAGCAGGTCAATGTCAAAGACGAGAATGTGATTGCATCGCCCGGACTCATCTCCACCGCGAAAGACGGCGGGTTCTATGTGACGGATATCGAGGGAGGCGATGAGATTCATGTGGCGAAATCCTATTCACAGGGATACAGTCAGTATTCCAGCTACAGGCTTTATTACGGCGCATCTGTTCTGAACCGTGAACTGGCAGATGGGATGGACGTTGTCCCGAAGCCCATTGCAGAAATATCGGATCAGTTTCCCAACGCGTCGGTGGAAGAAGCTGCGGTGGGGCCGTTCCGTCTGGAGTATGCGCCTTCTGATGCAATCAGAGGCAGGATCTCTCTCATGACTTTGAAACAGGTCCTGGCGTCTCACGGTGAGGGAACCGCTTATGAGACGACCTCAAGAAATGAGAATTCCGATGGGGTACCCATGCGCGCGATCGGAACGTACCGTCAGAACGAGGAACACGTTTTTGAGATCAGAAGAGACCCTGCAATCCCGGCGTCTGTCTGCACGATCGAGTGGCTTGCCATGGCCCCGTCGGAGTTTTCGGTCTATGTTCCCTTCTACGCCTCTGTGATGACCGAGACGCCGGATGGGTACACAAGCGAATCCACGCAGACATTTGATTCGGAGTCCATCTACTGGCTGTTCAATGAGCTCGGCAACGCGGGCAACGGCAGCTATTACAGAATGGATGACAGCGGTGCATACTACGACCGGTATGGAAATGCAGTGGACGCCGAAACGGCGCAGGCTGTTCTTCAGTTCCTGTCGGAGAGCGAGCGGATCCATGATCTGCATGATGATATGAACCGGGCACAGGAAGCGCTGAATGCCAAAGCCGCCGCTGACGATGAGCGGATGGCTGCACTGGCAAAATCGGCTTCTGATGAAGAAGTTGCGGCCATGGCGAATCAGCTGGCAAATGAGAATGCTGAATATATCAAGCGCATCGCCAGTGAAAAGCTCGCGGAAATTGACAATGCGGTTTCCGCCTATATAAAGGAATCCGGTTTGGAACAAGCTGGTAATCATCATCCCGGCCCGGCAGTGCTTCCGATTGTTCTGCTCTGCGCGGTATTGGTTCTTGCTTTTTCGTTCTTAGGCTATCGCGTTTTGAAACGGAAAAAGGCGAAGCGGGTTTGATCAAACAGAGGTGCTCCTCCGCTTTCGCGGAGGTGATTCCGAAATTAAAAAAAGATTGCTGAAAGGTCTGGCCTTTCAGCAATCTTTTCTTTTGTAAAGCGAATCGTTCTGTAATAATATCAGTAATATCAGCCTGTGATCTGTATCGTTTTCCGCTCCGGGAGCGCAATCGGCTTTTCCTTCGGGAATTCCAGCGTCAGCACGCCGTCCTCGAATCTGGCCTTGATCTCCTCCTCGGGAATGTTCTCGCCAATATAGAAGCTTCTGGCAAGAGAACCCTCATAGCGTTCCTGATGGACGATGGTACCCTTTTTGTCCTTGTCGTCTTCTTCCAGACCCTTGGAAGCGCTGATCGTCAGATAGCCGTTTTGCAGCTGCAGATCGATCTGGTCTTTCTTGAAGCCCGGAAGATCCACCTTCAGCTCGTAACCGTCATCGTGTTCCCTCAGATCCGTCTTCATCACGCGTGACGCATGCTTGCCGTACAGCTTGCGATCCACATCGGACTCGAAGTCTCTGAACGGAAAGCCCATCCAGTCGTCAAACAAACTCTCTCCAAAAATACTCGGTAACATAAGTCATGCCTCCTTTGGTTTTGCAATCATATCTGTTTGTTACCTGAGCAAGGGGATGGAGGTCATCCATTCGATCTCTGTTCCTTTGTTCGCTTCTTATTATAGCACCG
>CAMHRJ010000115.1 GCA_946187475.1 uncultured Clostridia bacterium
TAGATGATCCAGGTGATCAGCGCCCAGACCTCCTTGGGATCCCAGGTCCAGAAGGCGGACCAGGCCTGCTCGGCCCAGATGGCGCCGGTGAGGATGGTCACCGTCAGCAGCAGGAAGCCCACGGCGATGAGCCGGTAGGCCATATAGTCCATCTGGTGGAGGCGCTTTCCGTCGGAAGCATCCTTCCGCTCCAGCAGCAGCCAGCGCAGTCCCGCGCCGCCGGCCAGGATGAAGCAGGAATAGCTGATGGCGGCAGAGCCGATGTGGAAGCCGAACCAGGCGCTGCGCAGCGCCGGCATCAGTTCAGTGATCTCCCGGGGCTGGAGGGCGGCGTAGCTGAGGATCAGGAAGGCGGCGGGCATGGCGGCCACGGCGATCCAGTCGGCGTGGAACCGGGCGTTCAGGATGATCATGATCAGCCCCACACCCCAGGCGAAGGCCGTGGCAAACTCGAACTGGTTGGCCAGGGGCAGCCGATGGGCCACGATGCCGCGGATGACGAGATAGACCGTATGGGCGGCGAAGCCCACCAGAAAGACGATCCAGGCGGCCTTGCGCAGGCCGGGCTTTTTGAAGCTGGTGCCCACAAACAGCAGCACCGCGCCGAGGAAATACAGGACGATGGCGCCGAAGAACAGGACATTCATCAGGGTACTCATGGGGTTTCCTCCTCATTTTGATCTTGCACCTGCTTCCCCTCCAGCAGCGCCTCCAGATGCAGACGCATGCCCTCGGGCTTGGGCCCGCCCACGGCATAGCCGGCGGGGCTGACCTTCACCAGCACGGGCTGGAGGAAGAACGTGATATAGAGTCCCACGGTCATCAGCGTGAAGGCCGCCAGAAGCAGGATGTTCACCACCGTGGGGGTGTGCTTGATGCGCAGGCCGGGGTAGTCGATGGGGTCGTTGAAGGTGAACTTCATGCCGCCCACCTCGAATTCGTCCCCGGGAAAGGCCAGGGCGGAGATGTACTCGCCGTTTTCCGCCAGCTGGACCTGATAGATCGGGTCCTCATAGCTGCCCACCATGTTGTCGATGAGGGTGATGTTGCCGTCCTCCTCCAGGATGTAGCCGGGGTAGAGGGCGTCATACCAGAGACCGCTCCGGCCGTCCAGGGTGAGGAACACGCTCTCCGTGAGGGTGATGTCCTCCTTCCCGCCGGTGGCGAGGTTCTCCGCCGTGACGGAGCCCGCCGTGCCGTAGGTCTGCTGGTAGATCTTATAGGGCCCGAAGTGCATGGGGTAGTTGACCCGGATGCGCTCCACCTCGCTCTCCCGGCCGTCGGGCAGGGTCACGCGGATCTCGCTGGAGTAGTCCAGGTCTCCGGTGTCGTTCTCGATGCGGAAGGACTCCACGGCGATCTGGGTGTCGTCGGGCATGGTGATGTGCTCCCCGGGCATACAGGTCTCGTCCGTCACCGTGGGCAGATACAGCGCCATGGCGCCGAACACCACCGTCAGCAGGATGGCCAGATGGGTGATGAAGGTGCCGTAACGGCCATAGAGCCGCTTGGAATAGACCACGCTCTCCCCCGCCGGGGCTGCCTTGCAGCGGAGATCCTTTTCCAGATAAGCTTTCAGCGTCTCCATCCCCGCGTCGGTGAGCCGGACCGCGTCCGGCAGCAGGCCCGTGCGCTGCACCAGACGCTTGTCCTTCACCAGCGCAACCACCCGCACCACGGAGCAGAGCGTGAGATTCACGCACAGCAGGGCCAGCAGCACGATGAAATACCAGCTCTCAAAGACGTTATCCAGCTGCAGAAACAGGATCGCCGGGTGGAACTGCTGGTAGGTCTGGGCATAGAAGGCGATCTCCCGCTGCTGGGGGATCACAGAGCCCGCCACGGAGCACAGGGCGATCAGGATCAGGAGGATGATCCCGAAGCGCATGGAGCGCAGGAAATTCCAGAGTTTTTTCATGGTGTCCTCGTTCTTCATGAGAAAACCGGAGCCGTCTACGCATCGCAGACGGCTCGGTTCCATGTTTGGTTTTGGTTTACTTGAACATGCCCATGGCCTGCTCGGTGAGGGCTTCGGCCTTATCCAGGCAGTCATAGGTCAGGGCGGAGTTGTGGGCGCCGTTGGAGTTCTCCACGAACACGAAGTCCCAATAGAACTGCGCGTCCCGGGCCACCGCGCGGATGGCGTCCAGCTCGGCGTCGGTGTACTGCTCGCTGGCGATGGCGTCCGTCAGGGCAAAGTGCAGAGCCTCGATACCCTCGCCCACCTCGGTGGTGCGGGCGACCACGGCCTCTTCCAGGGCCTCGATCTCACCCACCAGGTTGGCGTGGCACTTGGAGCAGGTGTTGTTGATGAGCTCCTGATTTTCCAGCGGACTGGAGAGGAAGTGGTTCATGTAGGTCTCGCCGTTCTCGTTCACGGCCTCGGTCATGTGGCAGTCGGCGCAGGTGAACTTGCCCCGGTGGACACTGCCCTCACCCAGATAGGTCTCCATCTCCGGGTGCTGGACCTTGATCTCGCGGATGCCGGTGTTGGGGCTGGTGAAGTCGGCAAAGGGCTCGCCATCCACCAGAAGCTCGGTGTTGTAGTAGTTCAGGATCTCGTCGGGCGACATGGAGGCCAGGCTGTCATGGGGCAGCGTGGTGGCCTTGGTGTCGGGATCGAAGTAGTACTCCACGTGGCACTGGCCGCAGGCCAGGTTGGCCGCGTCGATCTCCGCAAAGTCCTCGCCCACGGAGTCGGTCAGATAGGCGTGGGTGATGACGATCTGGCCGGGATTGTCGCCGGGCTCGTTGGCGTGGCAGTTGTAGCAGCTCAGGGGCTCGTTGACCTGCTGCATCACGTCCTCAAACTTCAGGGCATAGGCCGCGTCGCCCATGTTGTTGGTCATGACGGTGAAGTCCGGGGTCTTGCAGGTGAAGCAGTTGGCCAGGGGGTGGGGTCTCGCGGTGCCGGTGACGTCGTCGATGACGTACATGTGGCCGCGGGCGCTCTCATACTGCTTGGCAAAGCCATAGCCGTCGTAGAGGGTCTTCAGATAGGGGAACTGCTCCAGGTAGCTGTGGAATTCGCTGTTGTTCTCGTTGGACATCCAGGAGTTGTACTCATCCGGGTACTGCTCCGCCCAGTCGGCGGACTTGATGATCTGGATGCCGGCGCCCTCTTCCACCTGCTGGGCGACCTGCTCCAGCTTCACGGTGCGCAGACCGAAGGCCTTGGTCTCGATGCCGGCATCCTTCAGGGCATTGACCACGGCGCTCCGCAGAGCCTCGGAGGTGATGGTGGCGCCGCTGACGGCGTCCGCGTTCAGATCCTGGCCGTCAAAGATGGCCTTGGGCAGCTGCTTCACGGCCACGGAGCCGATGCCCTCCGTCTCCTCCTCCGAGAGGACGCGGATCTGGTAGATGTTCTCGTTATCCGCCGTGACCTCTACGGTCACGGGGCCGTTGCGGCCGTCGGCAGTGCCCTGGACGGTGGCGGCAGCCGCGGGGATCTCCCCCGAGCGCACGCCCACGGTGGGGATGGTATGGGCGCTGACGATGCTGAACACCAGCACGCACACCAGGAACAGACCGCACAGGATGCCTATGACATTGCTTCGCTTTTCTTTCTGCTCTCGATTCTCATACATATGCGTGTCCTCCGAAAAGGATATTCCGATCAGAATCCATATGGACACCAATCTAATGGTATTGTACATGATAATCCCTTTTCAAGTTGTTGCACAGGCAACATATTTCTTCGTTCCATCCGGCGTATAATACAGAATGATCACAGGAGAACGGGGAGGTGCTTTGCTTTGGATACCTTTTCCAACCTGCCGCTGTTTCAGGGCATCGGCGATGCCGACCGCGCAGCGCTGCTGGGCTGTCTGAAAACCTACAGCCGCGCATACAAGAAAGGCGAATTCATTCTGCTGGAGCAGGATCACATACAGGACGTGGGCATCGTGCGCACGGGCATGGTGCACATGCTCAAGGAGGACATCTGGGGCCATCTGACGCTGCTGGCCTACATGGGTCCGGGAGAGCTCTTCGGCGAGACCTTCGCCCTCTGCCCCGGCCGGGCCAGCCACGTGTCCTTCCAGGCGGCAGCAGACACGGAGGTGCTCTTCCTGCCCCTGGACCACGTGCTTACGCCCTGCAAAAAGCAGTGCGACTTTCACGCCGCAGTGTCCCGGAATCTCTGCACCATGCTGGGAGAGCGGAATCTCCAGCTGATGGAGAAGATCGAGATCGCCGCCAAAAGCTCTCTGCGGGAGAAGATCCTGGCCTATCTCTCCATCCAGGCCCAGAAGCAGGGCAGCAAATATATCACCGTGCCCTTAAACCGCACGGAGATGGCCAGCTTCCTCCACGCCAACCGCAGCGCCATGACCCGGGAGCTGTCGGAGATGCAGGCCGACGGTCTCATCGAATTTGACGGGAACACCTTCGTGCTAAAATAAAGCAAACCGCGCACCCCACCGGGTGCGCGGTTTCCGTTTGGAATGCTTATTGGAATTTCCGGCTGGCGATGTCCAGGATGATCTCCACGGTCGCGTCGATGCCGAAGACGCTGCTGTCGATCATGAAGTCGTGGGCGTCGCTGGAGCCCCAGACCGCGCCAGAGTAGTAGTTGAAGTACGCCCGGCGGGCTTTGTCCACCTGCTCCATCTTCTTTCGGGCCTCCTGGTCGGTGTCCAGATGGTAGAATTCCTTCACCCGGGGCAGCTTGAAAGCCTCCTGGGCATAAACATAGAGCCGCAGGACGTTGGGGTGGTCGGCCAGGATGGCGTTGGCCGCCCGACCGATGATGACGAAGGATTCCTCCTGGGCCAGCTTCTGGATCAAAGCCTTCTCCGCCAGATAGAGCCGGTCGGAGGCGGTATACTTGCTCATCATGGTGCCCGCCTCGGAGGCGAAGCCGTTTTTCTGGGGCGGCAGGATGTGGCCCGTCACCTTCTCCTCCAGCTTCGAGAGCTTCTCCGGATCCTGGTTGGTCTCCTCCGCCAGCTTTTCGATCAGGTTGCGGTCATAGAGGGTGATGCCATAGTGCTTCGCCAGCTTCTCGCCGATCTCATGCCCGCCGCTGCCGCACTCGCGGCCGATGGAAATGATCATGGGTTTCGCAGACATAAGGATGCTCCTTTCTCTTTATTGGTTGACCAATTTTAATTCTAAATTTTTTTGGTGGTGCCATAATAAATTGGTTGACCATTTGTTCGACTGCAGTATAGCGCATCACAGAAAGATTGTCAAGAAAAAAATGATCTCCGGCGAAAAATAATCGTCGGAGATCTGTGATTTGCCTTAAAATCAGGTGTCGAAGTCCCGGGCAATGTAGACGAAATGGCGGTCCAGGGCTTCCTTCCCCATTTCGAGGTTCCCGGTGACCACTGCCTCCACCAGCTGCCGGTGGCAGGTCTGGAAGGACTCGAACTCCTCCGGGTTCTGGTCCCGAATCTGTCGGCGCACGTCCCGGATGAATCGGTTGATGACCCGGTTCAGGGCGGCGTAGTTGGCGATGACCAGGCGGTTGTGGGACATCTCCACCAGCGTGGCGTGGAGCATGCGGTCACACTCCGCCTGCTCCTCCTCGGTCTCCGCGTGGAGCAGGCCGTCCAGATGCTCCTGCAGCGCCCGTTTTCCCCGGGCGTCCGCGTTCCGCACCGCCAGCACCAGGGCCTGGCGCTCCACGGCATAGCGAAACTCCCGGATCTCGTCATAGCGCAGGTCGTCCAGGGCGTACATCATGGTCAGCACCTGGTCCAAAGTCTCGTCAAAGTGGCGGGCGATGTAGTTGCCGCTGCCCTGACGGCTCTCCACGATGCCGATGACCTCCAGCAGGCGGATGCCCTCCCGCACGGCGGTGCGGCTGATGTTCAGCTGCTGGGCAAGGTCCCGCTCCGCCGGCAGCCGGTCGTCCACCTTCAGCTTCCCCGCGAGGATCCGGGTCTCCACATATTCAATTACCTTTTCGGAAGACTTTTCATTCGTATTCATAGCAGCTTCAGTATACCATCCGCAGCCAAAAATGTCCAGAGAAAAAGAAATTTGGTCAACCAATCTTGACAAGGGTGCGGGTTTCTGCTACAATATCTCTACAATTGGTCAACCAATAGCGCAAACTGGAGGATTTCCATGGTTCTGAACTTTCTTCTGGCGCTGCTGCCGATCATCTGGCTGTTCATCGCCTTCCTGGTGCTGAAGCTGCCGGGGCACATCGGCTGTCTGATCGCGCTGGTGATCGCCGTCTGTGAGAGCATTCTCTTCCAGTTCCTGGGTCTGGGCGGCATGCTCACGGGTCTGGGCGTCGGCGAAGCGCTGACGGCCACGCTGGAGGGCGTGATCACCGCCATCTGGCCCATCGGCATCATCATCATTGCCGCCATGTTTACCTATAATCTCTGCGTGGAGACCGGCGCCATGGACCGCATCAAGCGGCGCTGACCAGCTCCTTCTTCCCGGCTCTGGCACCGGTGGTGGGCATCATCGGCACCTTCGTCACCGGCTCCACCACCTCCTCCGGCATTCTCTTTGCGAAGATGCAGACCGAGGTGGCCGCCCAGATCGGCGCAGACGCCGTGCATCTGGTGGCAGCCAACATGGCCGGCGGCGCCATCGGCAAGCTGATCTCCCCCCAGAGCATCGCCGTGGCCATTGCCGCCATCGGTCCGAGCGGCGCGGACGGAAAGATCATGTCCCAGACGGTGAAATACTGCATCCTGTTCGGCCTCATCGTCTGCGTGCTGTCCTATCTCTCCGCCGTCCTCATTTAATTTCGCCAGTCTTTACTCCTCCCGATTGTGGTCAGCCAGTCGGGCGCTGACTTTCAGCGATAACATGCTGACCCGTCCCTGCTGTGACCAGTAACGCAGCAGGGACATTTTTTATTTCCGGACGGCCATTTGATCTTCCGGAAAATACTCGCGCTCCATCGCCCTCGGCTTTGCCTCTATAGCTATGAGGTCTTCAGATAACCGCGCACCCAACCGGGTGCGCGGTTTCCCAGTTCGTATGACATTACTCCCCTGCCAATCGTCTTGCGTACTGTACGAATTTTTTCGCCGCCGGGGAGAGCGTGCTCCTGTCCGGCAGGAGGATGCCCA
>CAMHRJ010000116.1 GCA_946187475.1 uncultured Clostridia bacterium
GGACTATCTGCCTTCCATCTCCGGTTTGCACCGGATGAAGGAAGATTTCAATATGGCCAGCACGCAGTTTGTCATCTTTGACGATTCGCTGCCTCAGGAGAAAACCGTGGCCATGGAAAAGGAGATTTCCCAGCTGGAGGGCATCTCTATGGTGCTGGCCTATGACCAGCTGGTGGGGCCCGCGATTCCCGGCGAGATTTTGCCGGACGAAATCCTCGCCCTGTGCAAGCAGGACGGATTGCAGCTCATGATGGTGAACTCCGAATACAGCCCGGCCACACCGGAGATGACGGAGCAGCTCCACCGGATGGAGGAGATCGTCTGCGCCGCCGATCCGAACGCATTGGTCACCGGTGAAGGCGCTGTGACCCAGGGCCTGATGGATACCACCGACCGGGATTTCCGGGTGACGGCGGGACTCTCCATTGCTGCGATCTTCCTGTTGATTGCTTTTGTCTTCAAATCGATTTCTCTGCCGGTGATTCTGGTGCTGTCCATTGAGCTTGCCATCTGGATCAATCTGGGCATTTCGGTTTTGATGGGCACGGTTTCGTCCTTCGTGGATTCCACGGTGGTCAACTGCGTGCAGCTGGGCGCCACGGTGGACTATGCGATCTTGCTGACCACGCGGTTCCAGGAGGAGCTGCAGTACCATGACCGCGACCAGGCGATTTTCCGGGCGGCGGAAAGCGCCATGCGCTCCATCTTCCAGAGCGCGGCGGTGTTCTTTATGGCGACTTTCGGCGTCTATATCACCTGCGATATTTACATCGTAAAGGGTATGTGCGCGCTGCTGGCCCGGGGCGCCATCATCAGCGAGCTGGTGATCATGCTGTTCCTGGCGCCGGTGCTCTGCCTGTGCGAAGGCATTATTTCCAAAACGACAAAAGACTGGACCAAACGAAAGGAGGCCCTCGATGCGTTACAATGAAATCATCCGGCGTCTGCTGGGCCTGCTTCTGGTGGCGGCCGTCTGCTTGATCTCCCTGAGTCCTCGGGTGGAATCGGAACGGGCAAGGGAGGAATTCATCGCGGCAGCCCATGTGGTGGAGAGCACAGAGACTGTGCCGGGCACCAATGTGTCCAAAACTGAGACGGTCTATGTGTCTCTCTCTGCCGATGGCGCGGTGCAGAGCGTCAGTGTGACAGACCATCTGCATTCCGATCTGCCCCAGGTGCGCATCGAGGACGTCAGCGACCTGACCCAGATTCAGGACGTCAAGACGGATCTCTTTCCCGTTCTGGGTACCGATCGTATCTACTGGGATGTGGACGGAACCGATCTTTACTACAATGGCAAGTCCTTCAGTCAGCCGCCGGTTCAGTTATGCGTGAGCTATACCCTGGACGGAAACCCCATTGCGCCGGAGACCCTTGCCGGGCAGAGCGGGCATGTGACCATGACCATTACGGCGGAAAACACTCTCGTCAAAAACGAGGGCGGCTATACGATCACCTGTCCGATTTTCCTGGTAGGCGGTATGCTCCTGCCGGAGGACGGTTTTGAGAATGTGGAAGTTACCGGTGGTTCCATGATCAGTGACGGCGCCCATCGGATCCTGCTCTTCACCGGCATTCCCGGCATGGAGGAGAGCCTCGGCACCGCTGCGCTGGGCATCCCGCTGCTCAATGACACCCTGGCCAATCACACATATACGATCTCCGCAGACGTGCAGAACTTTGCCCTTGGCAACATGATGTTCGCGGCGGTGCCGTTTTCCTCACTGGATGCGCTCACCAGCGGCGATCTCTCCACCGGTCTCTCAGGCGTAAAGTCAGTTTTTACGGACCTGGAGACTGTCATGAACGCCTTTTCTGGCATGGGCGTGCAGGAGCTGGTACAGATGCTCTACGGCGACATGGAGCAGGCTGAGAGCCTGATATCCGCCGTTAGTGAGGCGGCGCTGCTCTATCAGGAGAACGAAGCGCTGATCCAGACCCTGGCGGGATACGCAACGGAAGAAAACATCGCGCAGCTGCAGAAGCTGCTGACGGACCTGGAGCAGATCGATATGGTGCGTCTGGAAGCGCTGCTCAGCTGTGAGCTCTTCCAACAGCTGGTGGATCTGATCTCCCTGATCGATCAGGAGGTGCGGGACGTGGTCACCGTGGCGGAGGACGCTGTGGCGATTCAGCCTACCATGGACGCCCTGAAGGCCGATCTGGATACGCCGGAGGCCCAGGCGGCCATCGACCGCCTTCCGGAGACGGCGGAGCGCCTTCGGGCACTGCTTCAGACGTTGGAGGACAATCGCAGCCTCTTTGATGACCTGTCCGTGATTCAGGACTCGAATCTCCAAAGCGGGCTGGAATCCGTCCTGAGCGTGGCGCAGAAGTATTCCCAGCTGGATGTGCTGAACGCTGCCCAGCAGCAGAATCTGTCCGGACGCCTGCGGGCCTGGCTGGACTTCGGTGAGGAATATGACATCTTCACCCAGCGCACCGACGCCATGACCAGCTCCGTTTCCTTCGTGTATAAGCTGGCCTCCATCGGATAAAATCAAATGAAAAAGACCGCGCCGCTCGATCGAGCGGCGCGGTCTTTGCGTCAGTAGGTTGTAATAATACGCCAGGCTTCCGTCAGCCGCTCCAGAGACCAGGTTGCGTTGGCCGGACTGGTGGAGGGCAGACAAATCGCATCTCTTTGGATGAAAGGCTGGGTGTATTTCAGGAAGTGTTTATACGCGGTCTTGCCGTTGACGAAGATATGTCGAATATCCGCGCATTCCAGGATCGGGCGGAGGTCGTTCACCACCACGTCGGAAATGCTGCTGTCCGAGGCCCCGGTGATGGTGCAGGACTGAATCACGTCCCAGGCGGCAATATGATTGCGTGTAAGCAGCGCGTGCTTTTCCTCCACAGTTTGTGGAACGTCCTCTCCATACAACGCCGCTACCACCTTCCAGAATCGGTTCTGCGGATGACCGTAGAAATAGCCGCTCTCCCGGGACTTTGGGGAAGGGAAGCTGCCGAGAATCAAAATGCGGGAATCCGCGTCATAGGTGGGCGGGATGGGATGAATCAGCGCTTCACGCTCCATGGAATCTGCTCCATTCTTATTATTTCTTTTGACTTACCATTCTGTGTTTGTAATCCTGGATTATTCGAAGATACTTGCCGGTATAGATCAGTGCGACGATGCTCATTGCAAAGGCCATTCCGGCAGCAAAGCTTGCGATCTTTTCGGTCCATCCTGTCCCATCCAGGCCGGCCAGTTTCAGCCCCAGGAAAACAATCCAGCTAAGAACGCCGATCCAAGCAAAAAAGTGCTGATTTTTCAGCAATCGTTCTTTTTCTTTGCCTGTATATTCGGCAATGCTGCGAATGGCATTCATGTTTTCCGAATTTTGGTGTTCCGCATTGCGCGCACCATTCAGCAGTTCGTCAACGCTCACGTCATAGAGCTTTGCCAGTTCGATCAAAACATCGAAATCCGGCATGGTTTTCGCGTTTTCCCAGCGCGAGACGGTACGGCTGGCGACGTTCAGCCGCTCTGCAAGCTGCTCCTGCGTCATGCCGTTTTCTTTCCGTAGGGTCTTGAGAAAATGTCCAATCTGTTTCTGGTCCATAGAACATAACCTCCTTTGGAAAGAATGGTACCACGGAAAAGCTCCTGAAAACAGGACAGCGACTGTCCGGTTCAAATCAAAGTGGCAAATACGCCGCTCAAAGACGCGAGATAGGTCTCTTGTACCGTCTCTGCGGGAATCGTGACGTCGCCGAGGGTCAGGTCTCTGGTGGCGCAGCCCTCGGCGATCAAATCTACCGCGTAGCCGTAATCCATGGCCGAGCGCACGGTGGCGTCCACGCACATATGGGTCATCATGCCACAGACAATCAGCTTCTCTATGCCAAGGCTCTTGAGATATGCGTCCAGCTCCGTATTCAGGAAGCTGTTGGGCGCATATTTCACAATGACCTTATCCTCCGACATCGGCGCGATGCGCGGTGAAATCTCTGCGCCGGCCGTGCCGGGACGGAAGAAGGAGTCCTCCGGGTCGTTGAAGTGCTGCATGTAAATGATGGGACGACCGACTTTGCGGCTGTCTGCGATCCATTTTTGAATCGCGGCCTCGGCCTCCAGCGCCCGGTGCTGTGGGTTTGCCCCGCCGGGGAAGTAGTCGTTTTGCACATCAATGATCAGCAATGCTTCTTTCATACCGGGAAACTCCTTTCGTGCTGTCAGTTCAATCGAAACAGAATCAGACCGCCGCGTTTTTTGTGTCCGGTGTCCCAGAAAGCACGGAAATCCAACCATTCGTATTTGCTGTAGGTCACGGCTTTGACCCTGAGAAATCCGTCGTCATCGAGATCATAACCGTTGATCAGAAACCAGTGCCAGATATAATCCCGGAACGCGTGGTTCCTGTGGTTCAGAATCAGCGTGGGAATCGGATATCCCGCATCGATCTGACGCATCAGTGCCTTCTCAGCAGTTTCAAACGGTTCACTTCCGTCGAGGCACTCCATGGAGATGCGCTTCTCTCCGCAGTCTTTCAGATACTGGGCATATCCGTCAACGAAAATATCCAGCCGATCGATACCGGACATTCTGGGAGAGAGGTAGGGTTTCATGCGATAAGCAAAATCCACGTATTCCCGCTTTGTCAGGTTGTGACAGTCCTCCGGTGCGATTCCTGTGATTCCCTTATGCAGCGCAAGATAGATGCTGCTGTCACAGGCCGTTTCCGCGCCGCAGCCGCCGATGCGCATCATGAACGTGGGAAACCAATCTTGGTTGCCGCCGTAGGAGTTATCAATATAGAAATGTGGAAGCTCCTTTTTCATGGTGTTTTTCTATTTAGCAGAACGACAGTCTCGACGTGGGCGGTATGCGGGAACATGTCCACGCCGACTCCCTGAACAGGGGAGTACCCTCGGGAGCTCAGAAGCTTCAAATCTCGTGCCAGGGTGCCGGGATCGCAGGAGACATAGACGATGCGCTCAGGCTCCATGTCGGCAACAGCGTTCAGAGCTTCTTCGGAAAGGCCCTTGCGGGGCGGGTCCACCACGATGCAGTCCGGATGGATGCCTGCTTCCGCGAAGGTTTTCGCGGCGTCTCCGGCGTCAGCACAGAGGAATTCTGCGTTGGTGACGCCGTTTCGTGCGGCGTTGGCTCTGGCGTTCTCAATGGCCTCCGGTACGATCTCCGCGCCGATGACATGCCCGGCCTTTTGTGCCAAGCAGAGGCTGATGGTACCGGCACCGCAGTAAAGATCGAGAATGGTGTCATCCGGAGACTGGACGGCGCATTCCACCGCCTTTTCATACAGCCGCTCCGCCTGGGCGGGGTTGATCTGATAAAAGGCCTGGGGCGCGATCTCAAAGGTCAGGCCACAGAGGGTGTCCGTCATCTCGGCCTTGCCCCACAAGGTGTGGAAATCACCGGCCAGCACCACATTGCCTTTCTGCTTGTTGACGCAGAGGACGATGCCGGTGAGTGCCGGGCATTCCTGCCGAAGATAAGCCACCAAATCCTCCGTCTGGGCGCCAAAGCCTCGTGCGGTGACGATGGTGAGCACCGCATCGGAGGTGTTTCTTGCGGTGCGGGTAAAGATGTGCCGAACACTGCCTTTCCCGGTTTGCTCATCGTAGGGGAGAACCCCGTGGGCGTTCATCCAGGCACAGACCGCGTCTGCCGCCTGGTCGGAAAGCTCTGACTGCAGCAAACACCGCTCCACCGGCGTCAGGTCATGGGTCCCGGCGCGGTAGAAGCCCTTACAGACGTTTCCGTTCACGGTTCCCACAGCGTAAATGGCCTTGTTGCGATAATACTCCGGGATATCAGCGGAGAGAATCTCAGAAACCTGAAACTCCAGTCCACCGATGTGCTTCAAGGCGTCGTTGATGCGCCCCAGCTTCATCTGCTGCTCCGCAGCATAATCCATGTGCAGCAGCGCACAGCCGCCGCATTTGCGATAGACCGGACAGGGCGGCTCCTGGCGGGCAGGGGAGGCAGCAAGAAGGCGCTCAGCCTTTCCGTAGACAGCTGAGCGCGTTACTTTTAAGATGCGGATTTCCCAGACCTCGCCGACGATGGTGTGCTTCACGAAGACGGCGCGGCCGTCCATGCGGCAGACGCCCATGCCCTCGGAAGTGTAGCCCGTGATCTCGGCGGGGTGGAGCTGGTTTTTCTGCAGTTCCATCAGGCTTCGTTCTGGCCTTCGGCAATGTGCATATACTCGTCATAGGTGCACATCCGGTCGATGCAGCCGTCGGGGGTGATCTCGATGATGCGGTTGGCCACCGTCTGGGTCAGCTGGTGGTCGTGGCTGGTGAAGATGATGTTGTAGGGGAAGGCGGACATGCCGTTGTTCAACGCCGCAATGCTCTCCAGATCCAGATGGTTGGTGGGCTGGTCAAAGACCAGGAAGTTCGCGCCGCTGAGCATCATTTTGGAGATCATGCAGCGCACCTTCTCGCCGCCGGAGAGCACCTTGACCTGCTTATACACGTCGTCGCCGGAGAAGAGCATCCGGCCCAGGAAGGTGCGCAGGTAGCTCTCCCGCTTATCCACGGAGAACTGGCGCATCCAGTCGATCAGGTCATAATCGCAGCCGTCGAAATAGCTGCTGTGGTCAACGGGGAAGTAGGCCTGGGTTGTGCTGACGCCCCATTTGACCGTGCCTTCATCGGGTTCCTCGTCGCCCATGAGAATCTTGAACAGCATGGTGACAGCCCGCTCGTCCTTGCCGAGAATGGCGATCTTATCTTCCTTGCCGACGATGAAGCTGACCTTGTTCAGGAGCTTTTCGCCGTCCACGGTCTTGGAGATCTCCGTGACGAACAGACGATCTTTGCCGGGCTCACGCTCTGCCTTGAAGCCGACCCAGGGATAGCGGCGGCTGGAGGCGGGCATTTCTTCCACGGTGAGTTTATCCAGCAGCTTCCGGCGGCTGGTGGCCTGGCGGGACTTGGACTTGTTGGCGGAGAAGCGGCGGATGAAGTTCTGCAGTTCTTCGATCTTCTGCTCGGCCCGCTTGTTCTGGTCCTTGATCAGCTTCTGCATCAGCTGGCTGGACTCATACCAG
>CAMHRJ010000117.1 GCA_946187475.1 uncultured Clostridia bacterium
AAGGTGTCGCCCAGCTCCTCGCGCAGCTTCGCGGGGATAAACAGACGGCCCTTGGCGTCCAGAGTATGCTGATAGGTTCCGGTCATGTTCGTCCCTCCTTTGCGCGGTTTGTGGGTGTTTGGGTGACTTTGTGCTCCTTTTTGATGCACTTTCCCCCATTTCACTCCACTTTGATGTTTAGTATAACTGCAAACGGAGAAAAAAACAAGGGGTTTTTTGATTTTCTTTTTGTTATATATGTGTCATGAACCACTTTTTTCGAAAAAAGGCCCAATTTCTTGTGGTCCTCCCCCACTTTGGGGACAAAATAATGGATTGTCGATTGGACAAATAAATGGATTTCCC
Organism: uncultured Clostridia bacterium; assembly: GCA_946187475.1. GTDB lineage: Bacteria > Bacillota > Clostridia > Oscillospirales > Oscillospiraceae > CAG-103. The sequence continues at coordinate 346 of CAMHRJ010000117.1, forward strand.
GTCAGATACACAGAATTGCCGCACCTGTTTTTAGACAGAATGTCCATTGACTTTCCATCACGGGAGGCATATATTAGAGTTGCTTAATGCCGCGATTCGCGGCAGCGGGAGAACCAACTATGGGGTGCATCCGCCTTGGCGATAGGAGACCTTCTTCTCCGAACCCGACAGCTAATCTCGTCAGCGTAAGAGGGGAACATCATAGAACAGGTATCGGGCATCGGTATGCCCGCTGCCTCGCTGTGCTTTGCTCTGCGCTGCCGGGAATCGGCGGCGCTTTTTGTTTTTCCGCACTTTTGATCGGAGGCAATGAGAGCAATGAAAGAAAAGCTTCTCACCTTTTTCCTGGGCCGGCGTCTGGAGGACGAAAAGCTGGCCGGGGAAAAGTTCAACATTCTCTGGGGCATCCCGGTGTTCGCCAGCGACGCCATCTCCTCGGTGAGCTACGCCGGCGAGGAAATTCTGCTGGTGCTGATTCCGGTGCTGGGCATGGCCAGCTACAGGACCTTCATCCCCATTGTGGCGGCCATCATCGGTCTGCTGGGCATTTTGGTCTTCTGCTATCGCCAGACCATCGACGCCTATCCCCAGGGCGGCGGCGCCTACATCGTCGCCACGGACAATCTGGGCGAGACGCCGGGTCTGGTGGCCGGGTCGGCGCTGATCATCGGCTACATCCTCACCGTGGCCGTGAGCGCCTGCGCGGGCGCGGCGGCAGTGACCAGCGCCTTTCCGGAGCTGCTGCATCTGAAGGCCCTGATCGCATTGATCCTGATTGCACTGCTGACCTGGGGCAACCTGCGCGGTCTGCGGGAGAGTGCGGTGCTCTTCGGCGTGCCCACTTATCTCTTCATCCTCACCATGATCGTGCTGATCGTGACCGGGCTGGTGCGCTACCTCTCCGGCAGCTACACCCCAGCCCAGATGGAGATCGTCACCACCAATGCCGGCGACACGCTGCTGTTTGTGATTCTCCGGGCCTTCGCCTCGGGCTGTACGGCCCTGACCGGCGTGGAGGCCGTCTCCAACGGCGTGCCCAACTTCCGGGACCCGGCGCCGAAAAACGCAAAAAAAGTGCTCTACGCCATGGCAGGCTTCGTGTGCCTGGTGTTTCTGGGCGTGAGCGTGCTGATTTCTCTTTATAAGATTGTTCCCAACGAAGAGGCCACCGCCGTGAGCCAGCTGGCCGCCGCCGTGTTCGGCAGCGGGTCGGCCCTGTACTTCGTGGTGCAGGTCATGACCGTGGTCATCCTGACCCTGGCGGCCAACACCGCCTTCGCCGGACTGCCGCTGCTGATGGCGCTGATGGCCCAGGATGGGTATCTGCCCCGGAGACTCATTTACCGCGGCACCCGGCTGAACTTCTCCAACGGCATTCTGTTCCTGTTCGGCTCCGCCGCCATTCTGGTCATCGCCTTCAACGGCGACCAGCATCTGCTGCTGCCCCTTTACGCCAGCGGCGTGTTCCTGTCCTTCCTGCTGAGCCAGCTGGGCATGGTGCGCCATTGGATGGAAAAGCGGGGTCCGGGCTGGAAGCTCAAGGCCGGAGTCAACGGCTTCGGCACGCTGGTCACCGGACTGACGCTGGTGGTCATCGTGATCATGAAGTTTCTCAGCGGCGCCTGGGTCACCCTGGTGTGCATCGTGCTGCTGGTGCTGCTCATGCGCCGGATCAAGCGCCACTATACCGCCGTGGGTGACGATCTGCGCATCAGCAGCACGGAGGAAGCAAAATCTCTGCGCGTCCACGGCGGCGCGGACAAGCTCATCCTTCCGGTGCAGAGCATCAACCGCTCCTTCTTGAAGGTTCTGAACTGCGCGCAGGATCTGGACTTCGAGCTGGTGGAGTTTTACCATGTCTGCAGCGACGAGCAGAGCGCCAAGCACATTGAGGCGCAGCTCCGGGAGATCGGCGCCTTCAACGAGCGGAGCTCTTTTGTTTACGACGTGACCCATTACCGCAACACCGAGGAAGTGCTCATGCGGCACATCGAGTCCGAGCACGCCAAGCTGGACGAGCACTGCTACCTGACCGTGATGATGCCGAATCTGGTGCCCATCAGCCGGGGTGCGAGGTTCCTGCACAACCAGACCACCAAGACGCTGATCCGGCGCATGGAAAAATACCGGAACGTGTATGTGTTCCAGATCCCATATTTGATTTGAGCATAAAAACCCCCGCCTGTCCAGGACAGGCGGGGGTTTGATCTTGTGTGCTTACAGGCTCATGTAGCGCATGAGGATGGAGGCCAGCTGCGCGCGGGTGGCTGCGCCGCCGGGGCTCAGGGTATCACTGGCAGTGCCGGTGATCAGGCCGTTGGTAACTGCCCAGCGCATGGCTTCCATGGCATAGCCGGAGATTCTCCCGGCATCCCAGAAGTTATCCAGCGCGCTGATTTCAGACGGCGTGGCGCCGGTCAGCTGACGATAGCGATAGAGCATGCTGACCAGCTGCTCCCGGGTGATCTGGTCGCTGGGCGCGAAACGGGTGCTGCTGACGCCGGAGGTGACTCCGGTTTTGTAGGCCCAGGCAACCGCATTGCGGTACCAGTCGGCGCCCAGGTCCTCGAAGACGTTCTCAACGCCGCTCACGTCGGGCTCGCCCGCCGCGCGGTAGAGCACCGTGACCAGCATGGCGCGGGTCATGTCGCCGGAGGGATTGAACTGCGTGGCGCTGACGCCGTTCATGAGGCCCTTGGAGATGCAGAAATCGATACCCGCGTGGGCCCAGTTGGTCTCAGCAGGAACGTCCGTCATGGCGGCACTGCTGCAGGTCGTCCCGTCCGCGTGGTGGCCGGCAGAGGCGATGGACGCCGCCGGGACATTCTGCGGAGCCGACGGGGTCTGCGCCAGAGCACCGGCACTGCGGTAATACTGCACGGCCATCTCCAGCTCCTCCGTGCGCTCCTCCTCGTGGCGGATATACGTAGCCACGTTGTTCTCGATGGTGATCTTCCAGGGCTCGTCGTTGGCCGGGTCCACCACCAGATAGGTGTTCTCGGAGAGCTTTCCGGCAACGAGCACATAGTGGCCGCGCTCGGAGTAGGTGGTCAGATGAATGATGGGCGGACTGTAGCTTCCCGGATGGGAGAGCAGATTGTCCATGGACGTGGCAAAGGAGCGCTGCAGGAACGTGGCGTCATAGGGCCGCACATCCCAGGCCATGGTGGTGAAGGGATCGCCGCCGGTATACTGCTGTTCGTTCCAGTAATCGCCCAGATCGCCGGGGGTGGCGTCTGCGCCAACGCTGCTGAGGGCCATGGAGATGCACGCGGTATAGCACTCCCAGCCGGCAGCGTCCACATAGTCGTTCCAGTAGCTGGCATGGAAATTCGGAGAAGCAGAGAGCTGGGACACATAGCGGATGGTCCCCGCTTGGGCGGAATCCGAAAACTCGTAGGTGAGATTCAGGTTAGGCGTGGCATTCAGCGAAGCCGCGTCTGCATGCGCCATCGGCAGCAGGCCGAGCAGCATCACGCAGGCGAGCAAAAATCCAACGCATCGTTTCTTCATGGCGCACTCCTTGAGAAAAAGATGGTTAGATTATAACACCAAATTTAACACTTAACAACCATTTTGTATGATTTTTGTTACTTTTCTGTTACTATTACAAACGGCGTCGTCCGTTTTTGTGAATAATCCCGTTCGCGTTGATAAAGTCGATTTTGGTCGTCACAAGATGTTGGTGGAAACATCTGTGGAAAAAGAAAAGCCTGTCATTTTCGTGTTTCCGAAAGATGCGGTTTTTCCGTGGCACTTCCCTGTTACGTCGCGAAAAAGCACACTCTTTCGAGTGTGCTTTTTAAATGTAACAAACTTGTTGCTATTTCATGAGCGCTTTCAGGATGCTCATGAGGTCCAGGCCGGAGCCGGCCGGTTTGGCAGAAGAGACGCTGGGAACCTTACCGCCCAAAAGCCCCGAGAGGATGCTGGTGATATCGCCGCTGCCCATGAGGGCCTTCATCAGCGCGCCGATGGCAGAAGTGCTGCCGGAGCTCTGGGACTGCTTGCCCAGCAGGTTCATCAGCAGGGGCGCAGCCAGGGCCAGAATCTTCACGGTCTGCTTGGCGCTGACGCCGGAGGCCGCCGAGACCTGCTGTGCGGTCTGGTTGGTGTTGGCGCCCAGCAGATGCATCAGAATCTTGCCGCCGTCCTCCAGGTCCACGCCGGAGAGGAAGCTGCCCAGGTCGTTGGTGTTCGACTGGGCATGGTTCGCCAGTGCGCCGGCAAAGCTTTCTGCCGTATCGGCGTTATCGGCCTGGCCAAGGGCGCCGTTCAGAAGACTGGGCAGGGCCGCGGAAAGCACGCTCTGCACATCCCTGGTGGAGGCGCCGGAAGCCTTGCTCAGACTCTGAACGCTGTCTGCGCTGAGCAAGGTGCCCAGCAATGCATTCATATCCATAGTTGGTTCTCCTTTTCAACAAAAGTTTTCATCTTGTTGATTTTGATTATACTCATACCTATTAAATATGTCAACATTTCCGCCCGGCAGAAAGCGGCCGGATACGCTTGACGGTCACGATCGATTGGACTATAATCATGTTGATGGGAAGAAGAACAGAAACAAAGTTACACTAGAAAGGATGGATGAAACATGAAAAAGAGACTTCTGTCCCTCCTGCTGGCGGCGGTACTGCTGCTGGGCGTTTCGCCGGTGTTCGCGGCGCAGTCCTTCACCGATGTGCCGGCAAAGAGCTGGTTTGCCGACGCAGTGAAGCACTTCACCGACGCGGGCTATGTGAAGGGCGTCAGCGCCACGCAGTTCGACCCCAACGGCACCATGACCCGCGGCATGGTGGTCACGATTCTCTCCCGCATGGGCGGCGGCAAGGCGGCAGACGCTCAGACAAAGACATTTCCTGACGTGGAGGCTTCCGCCTGGTACGCCGCTCCGGTGGCCTGGGCGGTTCAGAACGAGATTGCCAAGGGCATGACCGACGGCACCTTCGCTCCCAACGCGCCCATCACCCGGGAGCAGATGGCCGCCTTCCTCTGGCGCTACATGTGCATGCGCTACGAATTCGACCGCGATGGTTTCTTCGCCGAGCAGGCCTTCGGCGCCTCCGACCCGGTAAGCGACTGGGCCCAGGAGGCCGTACGGATGATGATCGGTGCCGGCATCATGCAGGGCCGCGGCCAGAGCGGCAGCGAAGTCAAGTTTGACGCCCAGGCCACCTGCACCCGCGCAGAGGCAGTCACCATGCTCTACCGGCTGGTGCAGCTGGACCTGCCGGACCAGGAGCCGGCGGATAAAACCATGGAACCCCTGGACGCCATGGCGGATTCCTCCCTCAAGCTGCTGCAGGCCTCCCACAAAGACGGAAAGAACACCGTGATCTCTCCCCTGTCCATCCTCTACGCTCTGGATTTGCTGGCAGAAGGTTCCGGCGGTGAGACGCTGCAGGAGCTGGAGCAGTTCTTCGGTATGAAGGCAGAGGACGCCACCAGGCTGCTGGGCGAGCTCCTGACCAAGATGGACGACGGCAGCACGAAGATCAAGTGCGCCAACTCCGTCTGGGTCAACGAGACCTGTTCCCTGCTGCCGGAATATACTCAGCGCGTCCAGAAGGCCCTGCAGGCCGAGGTGCGGAGCCGCGCCTTCAACGACGACACCGTTCAGGAAATGAACGGCTGGGTATCCGACCAGACCGATGGACTGATCTCCGGGGTCCTCGATCGTCTGAACCCCGACGACATGCTGGTGCTGATGAACGCGCTGCTGTTCAAGGGCAACTGGAGCGAGGTCTATTCCAACACCATGGACCGTGAATTCCACCCGTCAGACGGCAAAATGCAGAAGGTCCCCATGCTGGTCAGCACGGAAAGCACCTACCTCTCCGGCAAGGACGTGATCGGCTTCCGGAAGCCCTTCTCCGGCGGGCGTTACTCCTTCGCAGTGCTGGTGCCCCAGGAGGACAACACCCCTGAGAAGCTGATCCAGAGTCTGGACGGCGCTTCCCTGCGCAAGCTGCTGAAGGGAGAGCAATACGATGAGGTCCACGCCTGGATGCCCGAGTTCAAGGCGGAGACCCAGCTGAATCTGCTGTCGGTGCTCGCGGCTGCCGGCATTGAGAATCTGGATGATCTGAGCCGGATCTCCAAAGAGCCGTTGACCGTTACCCGAGGCATCCACAAGGCGGTCATCGACGTAAACAAGAGCGGCGTCAGCGCTGCGGCCGTGACGGCCATCATCGCCTCCAAGTCTGCCTTCCCGGACCCGGACCGAAAGATCGCCACTGTGGTGGCAGACCGGCCCTACGTCTACATGATCGTGGACAACGAGACCCTCCTTCCCCTGTTCGTGGGTATTTACAGTCAGCCTGTCGTGTAATCCACCACAACATACAAAAATCACCCTCCGCAATTGCGGAGGGTGATTTACTATCTGTGGGTTGCGATTACTCGTTGATCGCGGCCTGAGCAGCAGCCAGACGGGCGATCGGCACGCGGAAGGGGCTGCAGGAGACGTAGTCGAGGCCGACCTTGTGGAAGAACTCCACAGAGCTCGGGTCGCCGCCGTGCTCGCCGCAGACGCCCAGGTGCAGCTCGGGACGGGTGGAACGGCCGAGCTTGCAGGCCATGTCCACCAGCTTGCCGACGCCGTTCTGGTCCACGCGGGCAAAGGGATCGTTCTCGTAGATCTTCTTGTCGTAGTAGGCGCCGAGGAA
>CAMHRJ010000118.1 GCA_946187475.1 uncultured Clostridia bacterium
TAGTCTGCCCTCTCAGCCATGCCGCCCTGCGGCATGACAGCTCCCCCGGAGGGGGGAGCCAAGTGGGTGCGGAGCATCAACCATCTCAGCGATAAATTCAAATTTGAGCTGCAGCTGCCCAAACGCACATTTGAGGTGAACCTATGAAATTTCTCATCATTTCCGGTCTGTCCGGTGCGGGAAAAAGCCGCGCCGCCGACGCGCTGGAGGATTTGGACTACTACTGCGTGGACAATCTGCCCACGGCGCTGCTGACGAAGTTTGCCGAGCTCTGCCTCGCTATGGGCGGGCGCTATGAGCGCGTGGCTCTGGTGACGGACGTCCGGGGCCAGGAGAGCTTCACCGAGCTCTTCGAGGAGCTCAACAAGCTGGGCCAGATGGGCATCGACTATCAGATCCTGTATATGGAGGCGGCGGAGGCCGCCATCGTCCAGCGCTATAAGGAATCCCGCCGACCCCACCCGCTGATTGGCGAGTGCGGTACCATTCGGGAGGCGGTCATCCGGGAGGCGGAGCTCCTGCGTCCGGTGCGGGACCGTGCCAACCACATCATCAACACCACGAATCTGAGCCTGAACATGCTCCAGCAGCTGCTGCTGGACTTCTTCGGCGAGGGGGAGAAGAAGCGGGCAAGACCCATCCTGAACGTGATCTCCTTCGGCTTCAAGCACGGCATCCCCCAGGAGGCGGACATGGTCTTCGACGTGCGCTTCCTGCCGAACCCGTTTTATATGGAAGAGCTGCGCCAGCTCAACGGCATGGACGCACCGGTGCAGGAATACGTCCTGCGCAGCGACGTGGCCAAAGACTTTCTGCGGCACATGTTCGACATGGTGGATTTCCTCCTGCCCCAGTATGCCGCCGAGGGGCGGTATGCTTTGAACCTGGCAGTGGGCTGCACCGGCGGCCAGCACCGCAGCGTGGCAGTGGCAAACGCCCTCTATGAGCATTTGAAGGCCCAGGGCGAGGATGCGCGGCTCATCAACCGCGACTGTACAGATAGGAAGTATACATGATGGACCAGAAAACATATGTACCGCGTCAGCCCCGGGTGGTCGCCATCGGCGGCGGAACGGGCCTCTCCACCATGCTCCGGGGCCTGAAAAAATACACCTCCCGCATCACCGCCATCGTCACCGTGGCGGACGATGGGGGCGGCTCCGGCGTGCTCCGGGAAGAGCTGGGCATGCTGCCGCCGGGTGACGTGCGCAACTGTATCTGCGCCCTGGCCAACACCGAGCCCACCATGGAGCAGCTCATGAACTACCGCTTCCACGACGGACGCCTGTCGGGCCAGAGCCTGGGCAATCTCATGCTGGCGGCCCTGGACGACCTGTCCGACAGCTTCGAGGAAGCCGTGCGCCGCATGAGCGACGTCCTGGCCATCACAGGCCGGGTGCTGCCGGTGAGCAACGAGAATGTGAACCTGGTGGCGGAATTCGACGACGGCAGCTCCGTTGTGGGTGAATCGAAGATCTACGGCGTGAAACACGGTACCGACAAGCGCATCGAGCGCGTCCGCCTGGTGCCGGAGCGGCCTGCTCCGGTCCCCGAGGCCCTGGATGCCATCGCGCACGCGGACCTGCTGGTTATCGGGCCCGGCAGCCTCTATACCAGCATCATGCCGAACCTGATCACCCGGGACATCGCCAAGGCAGTGGCGGACTCCAAGGCCCTGAAGGTCTATGTGCTGAACGTCATGACCCAGGACGGTGAGACCGAGGGCTACACCGCCTCGGACCACATCAAGGCCCTCTTTGACCACTCGGGTGAGCGGCTGTTCAACCTCTGCCTGGCAAACTCGCTGCCCATCCCGGAATCCCTGCGGGAGCGCTACGCCCGGGAGGGCGCCGAGCCCGTGAAGCTGGATGCCGAGGCCCTGCAGAAGCTGGGCGTCGAGGTGTTCCACGCCCCGGTGGCCAAGTTCAGCGTGGAGCACGTGCGCCACGACCCGGAGACCCTGGCCCGGGAGCTCATGTGGATCTACCGCGCAAGAGCGGAAACGCAGGTCTATGGGTGACAGAAGAGGAATTGGGAGATTATAAACCAGTGTGGAGTTAGGAGTTTGGAGTTAGGAGTTTAAAAGTGTTTGCTTCGCAAACGATTGAAAAAGCGCATTTTTGAATGATCGCCGCAGGCGATCCATTTAAACTCCACACTCCACTCTTCACACTCCACACTCAGCGCATAATTCCCATCCGATTCCACTCGTCCCACCACACAAAAAGGAACCATATCATGTCCTTTTCCTCTGAAATCAAAACCGAGCTCTGCACCCTGCCCGTGGGCGATCATGCCCTGGCGCTGGCGGAGTGCTACGGCGTGCTGCTCTACTGCCACACCTTCACGCCCCGGGAGCTTCGCATCGTCACGGCCAGCCCGGACTTTGCCCAGCGGCTGCCCCGGAGCTTCAAGCGGGCCTTCGGCGTCACGCTGCCGGAACCCCGGGAGACCGGGCGGGGACGGCAGGTTTTCCACACGGAAGACCCGGCGGTGCTCACGCCCATTCTGGACGCCATCGGTCTGGACGCCGGACGCAGCGTGTCCCACCACATCAACCTGGGCGTTCTGGAAGATCCCGGCGCCACGGTATCCTTCCTGCGGGGCGCCTTTCTCGGCGGCGGCAGCGTCACCGACCCCATGAAGGGCTTTCATTTTGAGCTTGCCACCGCCCATTACAGCGTCAGCCGGGAGGCAGCTGCCATCCTCACGGAGCTGGGCTTTCCGCCCAATGACTCCCGCCGCAGCGGGAGCTTCATGCTCTATTATAAGCGGGCGGACGTCATTGCTGATCTGCTCACCACCCTGGGCGCGGACACCTCGTCCCTGCGCATCATCGAGGCCCAGGTGGAGCGCAGCATGAATAACAAGGTCAACCGCCAGATCAACTGCGACTCCGCCAACGCGGACAAGGTGGTGGCAGCGGCCCAGGAGCAGCTGGACGCGATCTTGCGCATCCAGTCGGAGTACGGCCTCTCCGTCCTGCCGGAGAAGCTCCAGGACGCGGCCCTGCTGCGCATCGCCAATCCCGAGGCCAGTCTCGCGGACCTGGCGAAGCTCTCCTATCCGGCGGTGAGTAAGAGTACCCTCAGCTATCGACTGAAGAAGATCACCGAATTCGATCCGAAGAAGGGATAAGCATGGCATTCACGCATCTGCATGTCCATAGTGAATACAGCCTGCTGGACGGCGCCTGCCGCATCTCCAAAATGGCGGAGCAGGCCAAGGCGCTGGGCCAGGAGGCCCTTGCCATCACGGACCACGGCGTCATGTACGGCGCGGTGGCCTTTTATCGTGCCTGCAAAGACGCGGGCATCAAGCCCATCATCGGCTGCGAGGTCTATGTGGCCCCGGGTGACCGGAAGGACAAGACCCGCAATCCCGACGGGGACTATACCCACCTGATCCTCCTGTGCGAAAACGAAACGGGCTACAAAAACCTCTGCTATCTGGTCTCCGCCGGATTCACGGAGGGCTTTTATGTCAGACCTCGTATCGACTGGGGCCTCCTGCACGAGCACGCGGAGGGCCTGATCTGCCTCTCCGGCTGCATCGCCGGTGAGATTCCCCGCAAGATCCTCCGGGGCGACTATCCCGGCGCCCGGGCCAGAGCCCAGGAGCTGGCAGAGCTCTTCGGCCCGGACCGGTTCTATCTGGAGCTTCAGGACCACGGCATCCGGGAGGAACAGACTGCCATGCAGGGTCTGATCCGTCTGCACCGGGAGCTGAACATCCCCATCGTCGCCACCAACGACGCCCACTATCTGGAGCGAAAGGACGCCCGGGTGCAGGACGTGCTGCTGTGCATCCAGACGGGCAAAACCGTGGACGACCCCGACCGCATGCGCTTCGAGGGGGACGAGTTTTACCTCAAGAGCGAGGCGGAGATGCGCGCCCGGTTCTTCGAGTTCCCCGAGGCCCTGGACAACACCCAGCGCATCGCGGACATGTGCAATTTCGACTTTGAGTTCGGCAACTACCACCTGCCCCGGTTCCTGCTGCCGGAAGGGGAGACCGACTCCGACCGCTATCTCACCAAGCTCTGTAACCAGGGCTTTGAGCGGCGCTACGGTGCCGACCGGGGCGACGCCCGGCGGCAGATGGATTATGAGCTGAACATGATCCGCCGCATGGGCTTTGTGGATTACTTCCTCATCGTCTCGGACTTCATCGGCTACGCCAAGCGAAACGGTATCCCCGTTGGCCCCGGCCGCGGCAGCGCCGCCGGCAGCGTGGTCAGCTACTGTCTGGGCATCACGGACGTGGACCCCATCCAGTACAGCCTTTACTTTGAACGCTTCCTGAACCCCGAGCGCGTCAGCATGCCCGATATCGACGTGGACTTCTGCGTAAACCGCCGGGGCGAGGTTATAGATTATGTAAACCGAAAATACGGCCACGACCATGTGGCCCAGATCGTCACCTTCGGCACCATGGCGGCCAAGGCTGCCATCCGGGATGTGGGCCGGGCGCTGAACGTCAGCTATGCCGACACGGACAAGGTGGCCAAGCTGGTGCCCGGCACCCTGAACATGACCCTCGATGAAGCCCTGCGGCTGGTCAAGCAGCTGCGGGAGCTCTATGAGTCCGACGCCACGGTAAAGCTCCTCATCGACACCGCCCGGGCCCTGGAGGGCATGCCCCGCCACGCTTCCACCCACGCCGCCGGCGTGGTCATCACGGAGCTGCCGGTGCGGGACTATGTGCCGCTGGCGAAAAACGACGAGACCGTGGTCTGTCAGTATCCCATGACCACCCTGGAGCAGCTGGGCCTGCTGAAAATGGACTTCCTGGGCCTGCGCAACCTGACCATCCTCTCCGACGCGGAGCGGCTGGTGCAGCAGCAAAATCCCGGTTTCTCCGTGGAAAAGGCGCCGGAGGACGACAAGGCCACCTTTGCCATGCTCTCGGCGGGAAAGACCATGGGCGTGTTCCAGCTGGAAAGCACGGGCATCACCGGCGTGTGCATGGGCCTCAAGCCCAAGAGCATTGAGGACATCACCGCTGTCATCGCCCTCTATCGTCCCGGCCCCATGGACAGCATCCCCCGCTTCCTGGATTGCTCTGCCCACCCGGAGAAGATCACCTACAAGCACCCCATGCTGGAGCCGATCCTCTCCGTCACCTATGGCTGCATCGTCTATCAGGAGCAGGTCATCGAGATCTTCCGGCGCCTTGCCGGCTTCTCCCTGGGTCAGGCGGACATGATCCGCCGGGCCATGTCCAAGAAGAAGGAGAAGGAGATCAAAAAAGAGCGGGACGCCTTCATCCACGGCGACCCCGCGCGAAACATCTCCGGCTGTGTGCAGAACGGCGTGCCCGAGGACGTGGCCAACAGCATCTACGATGAGATTCTGGACTTCGCCAGCTACGCCTTCAACAAGGCCCACGCGGTGTCCTACGCCATCGTGGCCTACCGCACGGCCTATATGAAGTGCCACTATCCCCGGGAGTATATGGCAGCCCTGCTCACCAGCGTGCTGGGCAACACCACCAAGGTGGCGGAATACATCGCCGCCTGCCGGGAGATGGGCATCTCCGTGCTGCCGCCGGACGTGAACGCCTCCGACGCGGACTTTACCGTGGTAGGGGAGGGGCTGCGCTTCGGTCTTGCCGCCATCAAGGGCGTGGGCCGTGGCTTCATCCAGGCGGTGATGAAAAACCGGGCGGAGGCAGGGCCTTTCACCGGGTTTGAGGACTTCTGCCGCCGGATGATCGCCCACGAGCTGAACCGCAGGGTGCTGGACGGCCTGATTCGGGCCGGCGCTTTCGATTCTCTGGGTTACAAGCGCAAAGCCCTGCTGCAGATCGCCGCTCCGGTGCTGGACGGCGTCCAGAGCGAGGGGAGAACCAACATCGCCGGGCAGATCGACCTCTTCGGCATGGGTGCCGAGGAGCCGGACGCCCCCGCGGACCACGTGAAGATCCCGGACGTGGAGGAATTCAGCCGCCACGAGCTGCTGGCCATGGAGCGGGAGACCACTGGCCTCTATCTCTCCGGCCATCCCATGGACGAGTATCGGGACCTGGCCCGCCGGGCCGGCGCCGCCGGACTGGGCGCCATCCGCAGCGATTTCGAGTCCGAGGACGGCCCCCGGCGCTTCCGGGACAACCAGCGGGTCACCGTGGCGGGCATCGTCTCCGCCGCCCGCACCCGCACCACCAAAAACAACACCCTCATGAGCTACGTCACCCTGGAGGACGACACCGGCGATATGGAGCTCATCGCCTTCCAGAAGGTGCTGGAGGTCAGCGGCGAGCTGATCTATGAAAACGCCGCCCTGCTGGTGGAGGGACGCATCTCCCTCCGGGACGAGAAGGAGCCCCAGCTCATGGTGGACGCCATCCGCCCCCTGACGGAGGAAGCCCTGCGCACCATGCCCCAGAGCCATGGCCGTCCCGAGCAGCCCAAGCCGGTGCAGCCGGACACGCCCCAGCGCATCTGGGTGCGTCTGCCGGGCAAGGATTCGCCTCTGGTGCGCCGCATCAGCCTGATTTTGCAGATGTTCCCCGGCAGACAGCAGATCGTGCTGTACTTCGAGGACACCAAAAAGCGCGCCGCCGCGTCCTGCCTGATCCACGACGCCCTCATCGAGGAGCTCCAGGAGCTGGCCGGCACGGAAAACGTGGTGGTGAAGTAACGATTCCGGTGAATTGGTAAAAATCGATTTGCGAATTGTCCTTGTTTTTCTCCGAAAAAGTTGGTATACTGATACCAGAACATCGAAAGGGAGGCCCAGATCATGATCGAAAAAATGAAGAAGGTACTTTGCATCGTTGGTGCGGTGGTTGCGCTGGTCGGCATCGTGTTCGCGGCCATCAAGCTCATCCCGAAGCTGAAGAAGTAAATCACAATTATCGGACAATCCCGCAGGAGATCCCTGCGGGATTTTTGCGTATGAAACGGCATTAAACTTGAATTTAGCGAGCTGTTGAAATCGAGCGTAAGGCTTCCCCTTCCAGGGGAAGCTGGCTCGCGCAGCGAGACTGATGAGGTGGTT
>CAMHRJ010000119.1 GCA_946187475.1 uncultured Clostridia bacterium
CCGCAGACGGACGGAAAAGCAGCCCGGGAGGTTTAAGAGCACCTCCGGCATGTGATAGCAGGTGTAGCCCAAAGCGTGCTGACCGTCCTCCACCGCCTGGCGTACCAGCGGGTTGTTGGCGCTGTCCAGCAGCTGCTCAAAGGCGTACAGATGTTTCATATCTTTCATAGACCCACCCCTTATTCGTATCAGGTTGGGGATATTATACAGCCAATCGGGGAAATGCGCAAGAAAAATCGGCAAGGGAACCAGATTCTGGCGGTTATTCGACAATTCTTCCGGCAATGAGAGATTGACAGACCGCTGGCGAATTTGCTACAATGGTGAAAAATCCAGACACGGAGGGATTGCGCATGAAGCCGGAGTTTGCGAATGTGTTCAACATCTCCAGCAACGATTCCAAGAGTGAGTGCTCCCTGAGCTTTTACCACATGTTCATGAAGCACAACTACACTCCGCAGAAGCAGGGCCTGATCGACATGCCGGAAAAGACCGTCGATGAGGTGGCCAGCGTCATGCTCACCCGGGAGGGGGCCATCGCCCTCATGCGGCTGCTGCAAAAGACCTTCGGGGAAGATCTGTAATGGAGAGAGGGAACAACCATGCATGAATTAGGAACTGTTTTTTATGTGCTCGACCGGGTCGAGGAGCTTTGTGACGAGCACGATCTCAAAGAGGTCGGCAGCGTGACGCTGGAGGTGGGCGAGGTCAGCGGCATCATCCCCATGTACCTGACGGACTGCTGGGGCTGGGCCACCAAGAAGCGCAGACCCGCTCTGCAGAACACGGAGCTGAAGATCGAGACCCTGAAGGCTGTCACCTACTGCGAGGCCTGCGGAAAGACCTACGACACCGTGCCCCAAGGCAAAATCTGCCCCCACTGCGGCAGCGGTCAGACGTACCTGCTGACCGGCAACGAATATAACATCAAAGAAATCGAGGCTTGCTGATAAAGCAAGCCTTTTTTTGGAATGGAGGCTTTATGAAGTTTTCCGGAACCTACGCCCTGCTGGAGACGGCAGGTCAGCGCCTGGCCCTGGTGATTCCGCCCACGCCCCATGAGGTCTGCGCGGAACTGGCCCAGGCCCTGCCGGCGGAACGGGTGGGTTTTCTCTGCAACCCGTCTCACGGCGGCAGCCTCCGGGTGGAGACTCTGGCGGGCGCGGCGGACGCGAACCTGCTGCGGGCAGCGGGGTATTACTGCGCCAGGCAGCAAAACCAGCCCGGCATGACCTTTGTCCTCGTGGAGGGCAGCGGACTGACCGACCCCCGGGCCGTGGTGGCCAATGCCGAAGCGGAGACCGCCTCGGCGGTGCTGCCCCTGCCGGAGCGGCTGGAGACTCGCTCTGCCGGCGCCGACGCCACGCTGGACGGCATTTGCTATCATGTGACCACGGGGGAGGAAACCTTCTCCGACGGCACCACCGTGCACCTGAGGGAATCTGACAGCCGCATCGACTGCCCCTCCGCCGAGGCTGCTGCTGCCGCCGCGATCTATCTCACCCGGGATTTGAAGGACGGCACCATGGAGCTGAACATCGGCGTGGGCGACGGCGTACTGGAGATCGGTCTGCGCCGGGACGAGGGGGCGGTCACGGGTCTCAGCGTCGGCGGCGAAATGCGCCTGAAAGACGTCTGCGTCTGGGAGCTTTCCCTATGATCGAGACCGTACTGCTGGATCTGGACGATACGATCCTGGACTTTCACAAGGCGGAGGCCATTGCCCTGCGCCGGGCGCTGACGGAGATGGGTGTGCCCGTTACGGACGCCATTTGCGAGCGTTACAGCGAGATCAACGCCGCACAGTGGCGGGCACTGGAGGCGGGGGAGATTACCCGCAAACAGGTTCTGACCCGGCGCTTCGAGCTGCTCTACGCCGAGCTGGGACTCACGCGCTCCCCGGAGGAAACCCAGCGCCGCTACGAGGGATATCTCAGCCAGGGACACTACTTCATCCCCGGGGCGGAGGAGCTGCTGGAAGCCCTCTTCCCGCGCTGCGCCCTCTATCTGGTCTCCAATGGCAACGCCGTGGTCCAGGAGGGGCGGCTCAAAAGCGCCAATATCAGCCGCTATTTCCGGGAGATTTTCATCTCCGAGCACATCGGCGCGGACAAGCCCAGCCGGGTCTATTTTGATCGCTGCTTCGCCCGGATTCCGGGCTTCCGGCGGGAGACCGCCATTCTCGTGGGCGACAGCCTCACCAGCGACATTCGCGGCGGCATCAACGCCGGAGTGCGCACCTGCTGGTTCAATCCCCGCCACAAGCCGAAAAACCCGGACATCCCGGCGGACTACGAGATCGACGCCCTGTCCGATCTTCCGCCGCTGCTGGAACGCATCTGAAGAAACCGCCAGTCAAAAAACAATGCACCAGAGTTCCGGAATTGAGCAGCGGGGGAGCTCGAGGGGGCAAGGCCCACCTCGAATTCAATCCTGCAATCGCCAAAAAACTTGCTGAAAGTCAAGCACTTTCGGCAAGTTTTTCTTTTGCGAAGCAAAAACACCGGCGATTCGCGCAGCGCGTCAAAATGCACAGCACGGGCTTTTTTGACACGCTGAAACCGCCTGTTTGACCTTGGGTCAAAACAGGCGGTTTTTCATCGCGTCACGCCCCGGAGGATGCCTGCGGCGACCTCCAGCTCCTGGGCGGTGTTGAAGGGCGACAGACTCAGCCGCACGGTGCCGGTGTCCAGGGTTCCCGCACTCTCGTGGGCCAGAGGCGCGCAGTGGAGTCCCGCCCGGACGGCCACGCCCCGATCCGCCAGCCGCCGGGCCAGCGTCTCCGCGTCCGGCGTGCGGCTGCGCAGACTCAAAACCCCGGTCTGATTCTGCCCCGCATCATCGTAAAACAGCTCCAGATCGTCGTTGCGCCGCAGCAGCGTCACCAGCTGCCCCAGCAGCGCCTGCTCCCGGCGCTCCACCTGATTCCGCCGGGGGAGCAGATACTCGATCCCGGCGGCCAGTCCCGCGATTCCCGGCACGTTGTGAGTGCCGGCCTCATGCCGGTCCGGCAGCTCTGCGGGCATCTCCTGCAGCCGGCTTTGGGACCCGGTGCCGCCCTGGAGCAGGGGAGTGCCATCCATGCCGCAGAGCAGCAGTCCCGTGCCCTGGGGCCCCAGCAGACCCTTGTGCCCCGGCATGGCGATGAAGGCCGCATGCCAGGCGTTGAAATCCACATCCAGCACTCCGGCACTCTGTGACGCGTCCACGATCAGCGGCACGCCCGCCTCCCGACAGAGCCCTGCGATCTCCCTGATGGGCAGCACATAGCCGAACACGTTCGACACATGGGTGCAGACCATGGCCTTTGCCCCGGGCAGGAGTCTGCGCACCTCCGCCGCCATGGCTTCGGGTCGGAACAGCGGTGCCTTTGCCACCCGGAGCTTCGCGCCCAGGGCGTGGAGCGGCCGGGTGACGGCGTTGTGCTCATAGCCGGAGATCACCACCGGGTCGCCGGGCTGCACCAGGGTGCGGATGGCGATGTTCAGCGCATGGGTGGCGTTCATGGTGAAGACCACCCGCTCCGGTTCCGGCACCCGAAAGAGCTCCGCTGCCTCCGCCCGACAGCGGTAGACGGTCTCCGCCGCCTGCATGGCGAGACTGTGTCCGCCCCGGCCAGGGCTGGTCATATGCCGCAGGGCTGCGCTCATGGCCCGCTCCACGCTCCGGGGTTTTAAAAAGCTGGTGGCGGCGCTGTCCAGATAGATCATTCCCGCACCTCCCGGTAGCTTCCGTCCGGCTCCCGCAAAAAGACCTGCCCGTGCCGGACGCCGGCCTTCTCCAGCGCGGCCAGCGCACCGCGCAGCCGGTCGGCGCGCAGCTTCAGTCCGTAGGCGCAGCCCCGATCCGTCAGTTCGGCACTGGCTCTGCGCAGCACGGCGGTGATTCCGGCGCGCTCCAGCACATGCCGTCCCCGCTGGGCATAGGTCAGCGAGCGGAGCAGAATCAGGCAATCACGCTGCATCGGTTCATCCCTCCCAAAGAAATCTCACGGCATCCTATGCCCCCGGGGGAAAACAGGTGCTTGAATTCCGAGCAGGTTGGTGGTATATTGGTAATAAGATATACCATCGAGAAATACGGAGGAAAGAAACCATGGTGATCTCTACGAAAGGACGCTATGCGCTGCGCATGCTGCTGGATTTGGCCCAGCACCAGGAGGAGGGCTATGTCTCTCTCAAGAGCGTTTCCCAGCGGCAGGAGGTCTCCCTGAAATATCTCGAGGCCATCACCGCCTCCATGAACCACGCGGGGCTGCTTTTGAGCCAGCGGGGTAAGGAGGGCGGCTACCGGCTCAGCCGTCCGGCCTCGGAGATCACGGTGGCCGATGTGCTGCGCAGCGCCGAGGGCAATCTCGCCGCCGTCAGCTGCCTCGCCCTGGAGGAGCCTGCCTGCGAGCGGGCAGACCAGTGCATGACCCTACCCCTGTGGAAGAAACTGGACGGCCTCATGGAGGACTATCTCAGCGGCGTCACGGTCCAGGACGTGCTGGACGGCAAGGTATAACCATAACAGAATACAACAATCCGCCGACCGCAAGGTCGGCGGGTTGTTTTTCTGGACAAAAAAATGAAAAAATGTCTATTTTCACTGGCCTTTTACAGAATCCTATGGTATAATCATTGTCAGAACACCCTGCACCGCTGAACAGTACCAGAAAAAGGAGGAATAACCATGAAAAAACGGACGATAACGATTCTCCTCGTCGTGATGATGGTCCTCTCGCTGCTGCCGACTGCGGCGTTTGCGCTGGAAGGCACCTATGGCGACATGACCTATCATGTCACCAACGGAGCGGTTACCATCGATTCCTGTGCCGAAGTGGAAAGCGGCAAAGTAGTAATCCCCGATATGATCGACGGATATCCGGTCACGGCCATCGGCGCCTATGCCTTCAACGGCCATGAAGAGCTGACAAGCATCAAGCTGCCGGACAGCATTGTCACCATCGGCGAATACGCCTTTGCAGGCTGCGATGACCTCGAGAGCATCACCATTCCCGAGGGCGTCACCGCAATCCCGGCCCACACCTTTGATAATTGCTGTGCGCTGGTGGATGTGAATCTTCCGGAAAGTCTTACCACCATCGGAGCTTACGCCTTTTTTGAGTGCATTGACCTCACCGTCATTGCGATTCCGGAGGGCGTTGCCTCCTTCGGGGCCAATTGCTTCAGTGATTGCCACTCGCTGTCTGACTTTGTGATTCCCGACGGCGTCAAAAAGATCCCGAATCGGATGTTTTTTGACTGCTTTTCTCTGGAGAACGTGGGCATTCCGTCGAGCGTTACCCAGATCGGAGACGGGGCTTTCAGGGAGTGCGAGGATCTCTCCGACGTCTACTACTCCGGGAATGAGAGTGCCTGGAACGCGATCACGGTTGGCACCAACAACAAGATGATGACAAACGCCAAAAAACACTTTGGTGCGCAGACCGTGCAGCCCAGAATTGGCGAACTTGGCCGTGTGACCTACAAAATCAACATCACCGGCACAGCTGCCATCATCGCAAGCCAGTCCATCGAAGGCGCTGTGAAGATACCCGCCAAGATCAAGGGCTATCCGGTCACGCTCATCGACGATTACGCCTTCATATGGAATAGTCATATGACGCAGGTGACGCTCCCGGACAGCATCACCGCCATTGGGGAAGAAGCGTTTTACGCCTGCTGGGAGCTGGAGAGAATCAATCTTCCCAACGGACTTACCAGCATCGGATACTGCGCGTTCCGCAACTGCAACTTAAAGAGCGTTGTCATGCCGGATACCGTCACGGAGGTCAGCGGCGGTTTGTTCTCTCACAATGATCAGCTGAGCGAAGTGGTTCTCTCCAAGAACCTCACCGAGCTGCCTTATATGATACCGGAAGAGAGCGATGATCCGGATGATGTGGCCGAGGGATTCTTTGACCACTGCGTCAGCCTGAAGCAGATCACAATTCCGGCGGCGATGACCCGGATCGACGATCTTGCGTTCTATGACTGCTCCGGATTGGAGCAGGTGACGATTCTGGGTCCCCTGTCCGAGATCGGAGATGCGGCGTTCTATGGCTGCAATGCGCTGAAGGACGTCTGGTTCTCCGGCACCAAGGCACAGTGGAATGCCATCGCCATCGGTTCCGACAATACGCCGCTGAACTCCGCCGCGATTCACTATAACTATCAGCCCCTGTCCATCACCACCCAGCCGAAGAACGTCTCCACTGTGGAAGGGAAGACCGTCACCATGAAGGTGGCGGCAACGGGCAGCGGCCTGAAGTATCAGTGGCAGTACAAGTCCAGCGACGGCACCTGGAAGAATACCACCCTGAGCGGCTGCCAGTCTGCCACGCTCTCGATCCCGGCCACGGTCGCCCGCAACGGCAACCAATACCGCTGTGTGATCCAGAATGGCCGCGACACCGTAACCTCCAACGCTGCGAAGATCACGGTGCTGGGCATCAAGACCCAGCCCGCCAACATCTCCACCACGGTGGGCAAGACGGTGACGATGAAGGTGGTCGCCACCGGCTCCAACCTGACTTATCAGTGGCAGTACAAGGCTTCGGACGGCACCTGGAAGAACACCACCCTCAGCGGAAATCAGACCGCCACGCTCTCGATCCCGGCCACGGTTGCCCGCAATGGCAACGTGTACCGCTGCGTGGTGAAGAGCGGCAGCAATTCGGTCAATTCCAACCCCGCGAAGCTGACCGTTTTCGGCATCAAGACGCAGCCTGCCAACGTCTCCGGCAAGGTGGGCAATACGGTCACCATGAAGGTAGTGGCAACCGGCACCAACCTGACCTACCAGTGGCAGTACAAGGCCTCTGACGGCACCTGGAAGAACACGACTCTGGAGGGTGCGAAGACTGCAACCCTGAAGATCCCGGTGACTGCGGCCCGCAACGGCAACGTCTACCGCTGTGTGGTCAAGAGCGGCAGCAACACCGTCACTTCCAAATCCGCAAAGCTGACGGTCTTTGCCATCAAGACCCAGCCCACCAA
>CAMHRJ010000120.1 GCA_946187475.1 uncultured Clostridia bacterium
CGCTCCAAATAAAAAGCCATGTCTTACGACATGGCTTTTTATTTGGAGCGAAACTCCGTCGCTTGCGCGACGATGTTCCGCTGCGCTCAAATGATTGGGAGGGGAATCCCATCCCCTCCCAAACCCTCCCCATAGAGGATTTGGGACTTCGCGCGCTTACTTTCATTGTAATTCTACGATCTCTATGCTATAATTAATAAGTATTTCCGGTTTTTCCGGACTTGAATTATGATTGTTTTACATTTTGGAGGATCCAACGATGCATGCAGATGTTGTAATCATCGGCGCCGGGCCTGCGGGTATCTTTACTGCCCTGGAGATGCTGCGCCGCGGCAGCACGAAGAAGATCATCATGGTAGAAAAGGGCCAGGCCATCGAAAATCGCCGCTGCCCGAAGCAGGTGACGGGCAAGTGCATGAACTGCAAGCCCTACTGCCACATCACCACCGGCTTTTCCGGCGCAGGCGCCTTTTCCGACGGCAAGCTGAGCCTGTCCTATGAGGTGGGCGGCGACCTTCCCACGCTGATCGGCGCGGAGAAAGCCCAGGAGACCATCAACTACGCCGACCAGATCTATCTGGAGTTCGGCGCGGACGAGCATGTGGAGGGCCTCGGCAACACCGAGGAGGTCAAGAAGATCCGCATGCGGGCCATCAAGGCCGGCCTGAAGCTGGTGGATTGCCCCATCCGCCATCTGGGCACTGACAAGGCCCACGACGTCTACCAGGCCATCGAGGACTATCTTTTGAACCACGGCGTGGAGATGATGTTCGGCTGCCAGTGCAGCGACATCATCCTGGACGAAGGCCGCTGCCTGGGCGTCGTCATCGAGGATGGCGAGCAGACCTACGAGATTTACGCCGAGCACACCGTCATCGCCACCGGCCGACGGGGCGCCGAATGGCTGGAGAAGGTCTGCGCCGAGTACGGTGTGGCCCACCAGCCCGGCACCGTGGACATCGGCGTCCGCGTGGAGGTGCGCAACGAGATCATGGAGAGCGTCAACCGCGTGCTCTATGAATCCAAGCTCATCGGCTATCCCCAGCCCTTCAAAAACAAGGTCCGCACCTTCTGCCAGAACCCCGGGGGCTTCGTGTCCCAGGAGAATTACGATAATGACCTTGCCGTGGTCAACGGCCACGCCTACAAGCAGCGCAAGAGCGAGAACACGAACCTGGCCATCCTCTGCTCCCACAACTTCTCCGTGCCCTTCAACCAGCCCATCGAGTACGCCCAGAAGGTGGGCGAGCTGACGAACATGCTGGGCGCGGGCCACATCCTGGTGCAGCGCTTCGGCGACATCCTCGACGGCAAGCGCACCTGGGAGAAGGAACTGGCCCAGTCCAACGTCCGGCCCACGCTGCCGGATGCGGTGGCGGGCGACATCACCTCCGCCATGCCTTACAGAGCCATGATCAACATCATCAACTTCATCAAGGCTTTGGACGAGGTGGTCCCCGGCTTCGCCGCCTACGAGACCCTGCTCTATTCCCCGGAGCTGAAGTTCTACTCCAACCGCATCAAGATGACGCCGGATCTGGAGACCAACGTCCGCAGCCTCCACTGCCTGGGCGATTCCTCCGGCTGGACCCGGGGCCTGATGATGGCCTCCGCCATGGGCGTCCTCATGGGCCGCCGCCTGGCTGAAGAAGAATAACTGAATCAAATAAGAGCACCGCAGCTGCGGTGCTCTTCTTTATTTCTCAAATGCTTCCTTCAGAATCTGTGCCCGATGGCGGACGGTGGCCTGAGTCAGAGCCGCGTTGGAGATGAACTCAAACCCATGGGGCGTGCCGCTGGTCTCGTGGCGGGTGACCTTCACGCCTGCCGCCTCCAGCGCCGCCGCGTAGTTGAGCCCCTCGTCCCGCAGGGAGTCAAACTCCGCCACCTCCACATAGGCCTCCGGCAGGCCTTCAAAGCTGGGGGCCTCCATGGGGGAGGCGTATTCCACGTGCTCTGCCGGCAGGGCGGGGAGGTAGTACTCCCACATCTTCTCCGAAAGCGCCGTGTTCCACACCGGCGCGTCCCGGAAGCGCTTGGAGGATTCCGTGGCCATGCGCCGGTCCGTGACGGGGTAGATCAGCAGCTGGAACATGGGCTGCACGGCCTTGCGGTCCCGGGCCATGAGCGTCATGACCGCTGCCAGATCGCCGCCGGCACTGTCACCGCCCACAGCGATGCGGCTGGGGTCGATGCCCAGCTTGGACGCCTGCTCCTCGGTCCACTGATAGGCTGCCCAGCAGTCCTCCGCCGCGGCGGGGTAGGGGTACTTGGGCGCCAGACGGTAATCGGGATAGATCACCACGCAGCCCGCCTGCATCGCATATTCCTTGGCAAAGGTGTAGTGATAGGGTGCGGAGGGGAAGTAGAACCCGCCTCCGTGGATGTAGAAGAAGCAGGGGGCGTCGCCCTGGAGCGTCCGGGGACGCATGACGTAGACCTTGATCTTGTTTCCGTCCGGCCCGGGGATGTGCTTGGTGAGGACCTGCACCCGGTCGTCGGACCGGCAGGGCCAGGTGCGCATGCCCGCCTGCAGGGCCGTGGCCGGCCACCGCCACAGAGGCAGCTTGAAGTGGGTGAGCACCTTGTACTGGGGATTGAGATTGTATTTCGCCATGGTTTTCGCTCCTTTCAGGATAGCTGCGTCAGCCCTTTGTCGATGAGCTTCTGGAGGCTGAGCAGAATGCCCAGCTTGGCGTGATACCAGGTCAGACCGCCCTGGAAGTACACCGCGTAGGGTTCGCGGATGGGGCCGTCGGCGCTGAGCTCGATGCTGCTGCCCTGGACGAAGGCGCCGGCTGCCATGATGACTTCGCTGTCGTAGCCCGGCATGGCCCAGGGGATGGGGTCCACATAGCTGTCCACGGGGGCAGCGGCCTGGATGCCCTTGCAGAAGGCCACCATCCGCTCCGCGGAGCCCAACTCCACGGCCTGGATGATGTCGTGCCGGGGCTCGCTTGCGTTGGGCACGCACCGGAAGCCCAGCTTTTCATAGATGTTCGCTGCGAAGATCGCGCCCTTGAGGGCGCCGGCAGTCACCGTGGGCGCCAGGAAAAAGCCCTGATAGAACGCGGGCATGAGACCCAGATTCGCGCCCACCTCCTGACCCAGACCCGGGGCGCTCAGCCGGTAGGCGCAGCGCTCCACCAGATCCTTTCTGCCGCAGATGTAGCCGCCGATGGGCGCCAGACCGCCGCCGGGGTTTTTGATGAGGGAGCCTACGATCATGTCGGCGCCCACGTCCGAGGGCTCCACGGTCTCCACGAACTCGCCGTAGCAGTTGTCCACCATGCAGATCACGTCGGGCTTGATCTTCTTGCAGAAGGCGATGAGCTGGCCGATCTGCTCCACCGAGAAGGTGGGGCGGGTAGCGTAGCCCTTGGAGCGCTGGATGGTGATGAGCTTCGTCCGGTCGTTGATCTTTGCCTCAATGGCCGGGTAGTCGAAGCTGCCGTCAGCCTTCAGATCCGCCTGGGCGTAGGTGACGCCGTATTCCTTCAGCGAGCCCACGCTCTCCCGGATGCCGATGACCTCCTCCAGCGTGTCATAGGGTGCGCCAACAGGGGAGAGCAGCTCGTCTCCCGGCAGGAGATTCGCGCTCAGCGCCACGGTCAGGGCGTGGGTGCCGCAGGTGATCTGGGGTCTGACCAGCGCCGCCTCGGTGTGAAAGGCGTCGGCGTAGACCCGCTCCAGATTGTCCCGGCCCTCGTCGTTGTAGCCGTAGCCCGTGGTGGCGGCGAAGTGGGCGGCGTTCACCCGGTTGCGCTGCATGGCCAGCAGCACCTTGTTCTGGTTATATTCCGCGACCCGGTCGATCTCCCGGAAGCGTTCCTCCAGCGTGCGCAGAACCGCCTCGCCGAAGCGATACACGTCCTCCGAAACGCCGAGATCGCGATAGATGTTTTCAATGTCCATTTTCATGCTCCTTTAAAAGTTAAAAGAAGCATATCGCAAACCATGAAAAATGTCAATCGGAGAAAAAAGCGTTGCGCAATCGGAATTTTGATGATAGGATAAGAAAAATGCAGAAAGAGGGGATTGGCTATGAAGCTTTTGGAGGACCGCATTCGCGCCGACGGCGAGGTTCTGCCCGGCGGTGTGCTGAAGGTGGGCAAGTTTTTGAACCAGCAGATGGACCCGGCGCTGTTTTACGCCATGGCAGAGGAGTGGAAGCGCCTCTATGACGGCTGCGGCGTGAACAAGATCCTGACCATCGAGGCCAGCGGCATCGGCATCGCGGCCATCGTGGGTCTGGTGTTCGACTGCCCGGTGGTGTTTGCCAAAAAGAGCAAGACCAGCAACGTTGCCGGCGGCGTGTGGCAGACCATCGTGGAGAGCTTCACCCACGGCGTCACCAATACCGTCATTGTGGGAAGAGAATTCCTCGTCCCCGGCGACAAGGTGCTGATCGTGGATGATTTTCTCGCAAACGGCGCTGCTCTCGCGGGTATGATCGATCTGGTCCAGCAGTCCGGCGCAGAGGTGGCCGGCGCCGCCATCGCCATTGAAAAGGCCTTCCAACCCGGCGGAGACCGCATCCGCGCCACCGGCGTCCGGGTGGAGTCTCTGGCCCGAATCGCGGCCATGGACCCGGAGAAGGGCATCGAATTTGTAAAAGACTGCTAATTTTGGTTTTTCCCTTGTGAAACAAGACAGACAAGTGCGCAAAAAAAGCCGAACTTTCAGGCTTTTCGCCGCTTGACAGATCAAAAACAGCATGATAACTTAATAGAGTATTTTCCAGTCGCCTTTCAGGTGTTTGTGCTGGAATGGAAGAAAAACGCATTCGAACACAGCGGATATTCGCTTGATACATCGCAAAAGATATGGTTTTGCAGTTTCTGGCCGGTCGCCGTAAATGACCGGGCTATCAATCCGACCCGCAGGGAGAAGATTGGGAGCAAAGACGCAATGACCATATTGCGTCTTTTCTTTTTCTGTATCCGACCGCATCAGTGGTTACGATAAATTTTGTTATGAGGAGACAACCCAAAATGAAGAAACTCACCGCACTGCTTCTGGCGCTCGTGATGGTCTTTGCTCTGGCCGCTTGCGGCAGCAGCAATTCCGCCCCCGCCGCCAACGGCTCCGCCGCTGCTGACGACGCTGCCGCTCCTGCCGATATGAAGGTCGGCTTCATCTTCCTGCACGACGAAAACTCCACCTATGACCTGAACTTCCTGAATGCTGCGAAGGCCGCCTGCGAGGCCGAGGGCGTCGAGGCTGTCATCAAGACCAACGTTCCCGAGGGTCAGGAGTGCTACGAGACCGCTGCCGAGCTGGTTGATGCCGGCTGCAGCATCGTCTTTGCCGACAGCTTTGGCCACGAGGATTACATGATCCAGGCCGCCAAGGAGTTCCCCGAGGTTCAGTTCTGCCACGCCACCGGCACCAAGGCGCACACCGAGGGTCTCGCGAACTACCACAACGCGTTTGCCTCCATTTATGAGGGCCGCTTCCTGGCCGGCGTTGCCGCTGGCATGAAGCTCAACGAGATGATCGAAGCCGGCGAGTTCACCGCTGACGAGGCCAAGATGGGCTACGTCGGTGCTTACACCTACGCCGAGGTTATCTCCGGTTACACCTCCTTCTTCCTGGGCGCCCGCAGCGTCTGCCCGACCGTCACCATGGACGTGACCTTCACCGGCAGCTGGTACGACGAGGCCGCTGAGAAGGAAGCTGCCACCAAGCTCATCGACGGCGGCTGCAAGCTCATCAGCCAGCACGCTGACTCCATGGGCGCTCCCACTGCCTGCGAGACCGCCGGCGTGCCCGACGTGAGCTACAACGGCTCCACCGTCGACGCCTGCCCCAACACCTTCATCGTGTCCTCCCGCATCGACTGGACTCCCTACATGCAGTACATGATCCAGTGCGTCAAGAACGGCGAGGCCATTGACACCGACTGGACTGGCACCCTGGAGACCGGCTCCGTTGTCCTCACCGATGTGAACGAGGCCGCTGCCGCCGAGGGCACTGCTGAGGCCATTGCCGACGTGACCGCGAAGCTGGAGAGCGGTGAACTGCATGTCTTCGACGTGAGCACCTTCACCGTGGACGGCGCTCCTCTGGATTCCTACATGGCCGACGTCGACACCGACGAGGCTTTCGAGGGCGACACCGAGGTCGTCTCCGACGGTTACTTCCACGAGTCCGAGTTCCGCTCCGCTCCTTACTTCGACGTGCAGATCGACGGTATCACCCTGCTGGATACCTCCTTCTAATGATTCGAAGCAAGTAATAGTCTGACAAAACTGGGAAGTCCCACCAGATATGGGACTTCCCAATTTCCACTTCAAAGGAGAATGTGTGTGAATCAGCACACCCTGTCCCTTGCAGTGAAAGTGACGATAGGAGGAAATGCTCTTGAAGGAAAAACAAGCAGCCGTACAGATGCGCGACATCACGAAGCGCTTCGGCGCCGTGGTGGCCAACGACAAGTGCTGGCTGGACATCTACCACGGTGAGATTCTGGCCCTGCTGGGTGAAAACGGCAGCGGCAAGACCACCATGATGAACATGCTCTCGGGCATCTATTTCCCCGATGAGGGCCGCATCTACATCAACGGCAAGCAGGTCTCCATCCGCAGCCCCAAGGACGCCTTCAGCTACGGCATCGGCATGATTCACCAGCACTTCAAGCTGGTCGATGTGCTCTCTGCCGCAGAGAACATCACCCTGGGCCTGGACGAGAAGCTGGATTTGAAGGCCGTCTCTGCCAAGGTGCGGGAAATCTGCGACAAATACGGCTTCGAGGTGGACCCGGAGCAGAAGATCTACGACATGTCCGTCTCTCAGAAGCAGACCGTGGAGATCGTCAAGGTGCTCTATCGCGGTGCGGACATCCTGATTCTGGATGAGCCTACCGCCGTTCTGACGCCTCAGGAGACGGACAAGCTCTTTGCCGTGCTGCGCAACATGCGCGACGACGGCAAGGCCATCGTCATCATCACCCACA
>CAMHRJ010000121.1 GCA_946187475.1 uncultured Clostridia bacterium
AGATGGCCTCAACGGTCTTGTTCAGGTCGAAGTCCTTGCCGAAGATCTCAGGAAGCTGGGCGATGATGTCCTCAACGGGCTTGCCCTGATCGAAGAGCTTCTGGAGCTGCTCCTTGCGGGACTCGGTGAAGAGCTTGCCGTACTTTTCGCTCAGAGAGTCAATCAGCTTGGAGGCAACCAGATCGGTGACGGAGCTGTCGCCGGCAGCGGGCTCGTCATCGGCCAGGGTGTCGGCCTTCTTGCCGCCGAAGAGGTCGGTAAGCTTGCCGAGAAGGGAATTCAGGTCGAAGTTCTCGCCCAGGATGGACTCCACGTCAAAGCCGGCGTCCTTGAGCAGGTCGGACAGCGCGCTCACATCAAACTTCTTGCCGTCTTCGGAGTTCAGAGCCTTCAGCAGGGAGGACAGGGTCTCGTTGTCGCCGGCCAGGTCGGAGAAGACCTTGGACAGGTCGAAGTTGCCGTCGTCACCGGCGAACATGGAGGCGATGTCGTTGATGTTGAAGCCGGCGCCCTCCAGGCTCTTGACGATGGTGTCCCAGTCAAAGCCAGAGTCAGACAGCAGGCCGGTCAGCTGCTCCAGGTCAAAGCCCTGATCCTTCAGGCCTTCCAGCCACTTGCTCAGATCAATGTTGTTGCCCTTCTTGATCTGGTCGGACAGACCGTCAATGGCGGTCACTGCGGTGAATCTTGCAGTACCGGTACCCTCGATGGTGGCTTTCGCCGGGTCGATGGTCACGGTACCGGGGAGATCGGCTGCGCTTGCGGAGGTCAGGCAGCCTGCGAACAGGCTCACGACCATCATCAGGCACAGCACAAAGGAGATTGTGCGATTACGCATAGAAACGCTTCCTTTCTCTTATGGTTAACCCTATTTTATCATAATTCCGGATATTTTCAAGACCAAATGATGGTTTTCGTCGTTTAAATTCCCTGAAATTCGGCGTTGACAAACCTCAAAATGACCGTAAAATAGAACCCAGAGAAATTGCCTGTTTTTTCACTTGAAAATCCTTCCAGTTCGGAGGCGACAAACTGTTGAAAACTGTATGCTATGTACAGACGAATATTGGTCCCGTGCGCTCCAACAATGAGGATAACTACTTTTGTGCCGGCCGGTATAAGGAGAACCTGCAGACTCCCATGGAAGAGCTGCTCCAGACCCCGGAGGGAGATGCGCTGCTGTTCGGCGTCTTTGACGGTATGGGCGGCGAGGCCGGAGGCGAGCATGCGTCCCTGATCTGCGCGGAAACTCTGCTGGAGCTCAGCGCATGGGACCGGGGCTTTGAGGCGCCTGCCTTTTACCACCGGGCCAATGCGGAAGTGACCTCCTATGGGCAATCCCTGGGCTGCACCAGCGGCTCCACGGCCGCCGTCGCGTTCCTCCGTGCCAATCGGCTGTTTGTCAGCAATCTGGGCGACAGCCGGATCTACCATCTTCACGACGGGCATCTCCGGTGTCTGACCTATGACCACACCCATTGGCAGCAGCTGGCGGACGCGGGCTACACGGTCATCGACGAGTCGGAGCACCATGTGCTGACGCAGTTTTTGGGCATGGGCATCCAGCGGCCGATTTCTCCGCATTTTGCCGTCTCGGTACATCTGGAAGCAGGGGACCGCATCCTGCTCTGCAGTGACGGCGTGACCGGCGTTCTGAATGATGCCCAACTGCTGGAGAATCTCCGTCTGCCGGGCGGACCGGACCAGGCGGGCCGGATGCTGGTGCGCAGCGCCCTGGAGGCGGGAACCCAGGACAACCTCACAGTTGTGGTGGTGGAGATCACCGAGCTGGACGAGGAGGATTTCTCCCTGGAGGACGCAAGCTCCGATGCGCCGAACACCCGGCGGTTCGATGTACCCACGCCGGAGCAGATCGCCCAGCAGAAACGCGTGGAAAACGCGCCCATGCGCCAGATGCAGCGCAGTGTCCTCTGGACGCTGATCGCGCTGCTGGTGATGACGCTGACCATCCTCTTTGTCGCGTTGTTCTTCGGCTCCAACCGAACGGCGGTCTCGCTGGTTGACGCGTCGAATAGAATCGGTTATAATGACTTCGCAGAACCCGTTGGAGAGGAGGGGCCCGGTTGTCTGAATCCGTGACCGTATTGAATCACAATGACGAAGATCGCCGTCTGCTGATGAAGCTGCAGCATCGTCTGCTGCGCACGCCGGTGACTGAGAGCGCTCCGGCGGAGCCGGACGATCAGAGACTGATGCTGGCCTTTGCGCTGGCGCCCATGGGCATGGCCTTTCTGTATCTGATTCTGTTCAGCATCTTTGTGCTGCGCTGAAGGTTTTAAAAATCAAAAAAGTGTACCGTCTCCCGGACGGTACACTTTTTTGTTTATGCTTCGGGTTCTGTGATCTCACCCGGTTCTGCTGCTTCGCTCTGCGCAGGAGCAGGCGCTTCCTGTTCATCGGGCGTTGATTCCGATTCGACAGTTTCTTCTGCCGGAGCGGAAGCGGTGCTCTCGCTGGGAGCGGCGTCCTTGTCCGCGGGCGTGGTCTCCGCCGGGACGATGTCGGGTTTCTGCTCCGTGCTTGCCTCCACATCCTCCACAGCGTCTGCCTTTGCACTCTTCTCCGGCTTGGGCGAAGCCGTGTCCTTCACCGTGTCTTCCGGTTTCGGAGTGGATGCGGGCTTCGTTGTTTCTTCCGGTTTGGGAGACTCATCCGGCTCCGGAGATTCTTCCGGGGTCTCCGGCAGGGGATGGTCAGCCACATAAGTGTCCAGCCGCAGGAGCACCGTGCAGGCCTCTGCGCGGGTGGCGCCGTCAGCAGGCACAAATCCGTTGCCGCGGCCGGTCAGCAGACCTTCCTCATAGCAGAAGCAGACGTCCTCCTTGGCATAACCGGAGATGGAACTGTAATCCTCGATCTTGTCCTGGGTCTTGTCGCTTTCGGGCTTGACCTCATAGCCCTTGTGGGCCAGATACATGGCCATGATGTGGGCCATCTGCTCGCGGGTGATGGACTGGCCGGGATGGAAGGTGCCGTCTTCAAAGCCCTTGATGATTCCGGCGTCCACGGCCCATTGTACGCTCCGGGCATAGTAGGTGTCAGCGCTGAAGTCGGAGAAGGGGCTTTCCTGGACCTCCGGCAGCTCCTCACCGCTGACGCGAGCCAGCATGGTCACGAAGTCTGCGCGGGTCAGGGTGTTGTTCGGCTTGAAGGTGTGGTCGGGATAGCCGAGGATCCAGCCCTTCGTCACGGCGGCGTCGATGTTCTTCTTTGCCCAGTGACCGTCACAGTCCAGCAGAACGATGGGATTCTGGGTGTCCGTTTCGTCCTTTTCCTCCAGACCGTAGTAGGCGGCGATGCCGTCCGCATCGGCCTTGGCCAGCTGCTGGAGTTTCTTGTCGCTGTTCAGGAAGCCATTGAAATCATCCTCATTGGTCAGGAAGCAGTGCTCCACGAT
The DNA here is from genome assembly GCA_946187475.1 of uncultured Clostridia bacterium. GTDB lineage: Bacteria > Bacillota > Clostridia > Oscillospirales > Oscillospiraceae > CAG-103. Next base: position 3,419 of record CAMHRJ010000121.1, read on the forward strand.
GATGGAGGGAATCTTTCTCCAGATGCCGCCGCGGACGATGCCGTAATAATCCGCCGCAGACCCGTCGGGATTCTTATAATCCTGAGAGTTGCGGTGCAGGTGGCCGCGATTGAGCAATCCAAGATTGGAGAGGGCAGAGAGGATGTTCGCGCCGACGCCGTTGCCGATCTCGGCAGTCTCCTTATTGTAATTTCCGTTGCTGTCCAGCATCAGTGCGCCGTGCATGTTCAGGTTCTCGCTGGCGTTCAGATGCAGGCTGATCAGAAAATCGGCGTTGTGCTCGGCGGCAAACTCCACACGCGGCACGATCTCCTTGGACTTGATGATGGACGGGTCGCCGTTTTCATCCTCGCGGGTCATGACCACGACCACCTTCTCGTATTTCTCCAGCTCTTCCTTGAGATACAGGGCGATTTTGAGCACCAGGTCGGCCTCGTGATACTCTTTGCCGTTGTATTTGGCCACTGCGCCGCTGTCTTTGCCGCCATGGCCCGGGTCGATGCAGATGACCAGCCAGTCTTCACTGTCGGTGGAAACCACCGTCTCCGTTTGCGGAGCCGTCGCCTCTTCGCCCTCGGATTCCGCCACGGCTGCGAAGGCCGGAGAAGCCAGAGAGCAGCAGAGAATCAATGCCATTAAAATCGATAAAATTCGTTTCATGTTCGTTGGGAATCGCTTCCCATCCTCCTTCGGATTCATTCGTCTGAAGACGTTCTGTGTGACAGTGTACCATATGTTTACATAAAAATCAATCAAAAGTTTTACGTTTTGTAACAGAATTTGCAATTATTGCATATTTTTTATGGAATTGATTTGACAGAAGGGCGGATGCATGGTAGATTAAAGTCAAATCACCAAAGGTGAAAAGGAGAAAAAACTATGAATGATATGACTCTGGTCGTCATGGCCGCCGGGCTGGGTTCCCGCTATGGCGGCGTCAAGCAGGTGGAGAAGCTGGGTCCCGGAAACGAGATTCTTATGGAGTATGCCATTTACGATGCAGTTCACGCCGGTTTTAACCACATCGTGATCATCATTAAGCCCAATATGCTCCAGGACGTGAAGGAGCTCTTCGGCGATAAGATCGAGGCCCGCACCGGCATCAAGATCGACTATGCCTTCCAGGAGCCTGAGCGCTTTACGGAGCATTACGCCATGCCGCCCGAGCGCGTGAAGCCTCTGGGTACGGTCCACGCGGTGCTCTGCGCCAAGGACGTCATCAAAACGCCCTTCGCGGTCATCAATGCCGACGACTATTACGGCGGCAAGGCATTCTCCACGGTGGCGGAGATCCTGCCGAAGCTGGGCGACGCCAAGCACAGCGCCATGGTGGCCTATCAGCTGCAGAACACCGTCAGCCCCTACGGCACCGTCACCCGCGGTGTGTGCATGGTGGAGGACGACAAGCTGCAGAAGGTCCGCGAGACCTATAAGATCAAGCTCTGCGATGGCGGCCTCATCCGCGATACCTCTGAAACCGAGGATGGCCCGGTCCTGGCGCCGGAGACGCCCGTCAGCATGAACCTCTGGGCCTGGCATCCGGAGATTCTGGACGTGATGGAGCAGTATTTCTATGATTTCCTCGCCGGTCTCAAGCCCGACGATATCAAAAGCGAGTGCCTGCTGCCCATCATGATGGACCAGCTCATCGCCGAAGGCAAAATCGAGACTGCCGTGCTCTATACGCCCGACCGCTGGTTCGGTCTGACCTACCAGGAGGATAAGCCCGGCGTGCAGGCTGCGCTCCAGGCCCTCCACGACGACGGGACCTATCCCGACACCCTCTGGGCCTGATCGCCCAGAGACGGGACCTTGCGCAAAATCGGAAAAGTTTTGGAAATTAAAGCTTGACATTTCCGCCTTTTCTGTTATAATAACTTTTGCGCTTGCGAGAGTGCTGGAACAGGTAGACAGGCACGTTTGAGGGGCGTGTGTCAACCGACGTGGGAGTTCAAGTCTCCTCTCTCGCACCATTTACAGGTCGTGATGGAAGCATCGCGGCCTGTAATTTTGTAATTGCATAAGGCGCAGGTGCCATAACCCTGCGTAAAAAAATGAAAAAAATGGAGGATGCAAGTTATGCACATTTCTACGAAAAAGCTGGCGCTCTGCGCCATTGTCGGCGCCGCCTACGCGGCACTCACAATGCTTCTGGCGCCCATCAGCTACGGACCGATTCAGTTTCGGGTGTCGGAGGTGCTTTGCATCCTTCCGTTTTTTGTGCCGGAAACTGCCTGGGGCCTGTTCCTGGGCTGCGTGGTTGCCAATCTGACCAGTCCTTCCGGTATGCTGGACATCGTGTTCGGCTCTTTGGCTACCCTGGGCTCCTGCCTCTGCATTGCCGCTATCGGCAAGCGCGGGGAGCGCGCCGACAACTGGCTCAGCATCATCCTGGCCTGCCTGATGCCCGCCGTCTGGAACGGCGTCATCATCGGTGGTGTTTTGACGTGGACCTTGACGGAGACCGTGTTCCCGCAGTTCTCCTCTGTGTTCTGGGTCTTTGGCGGGGAAGTGGCCCTGGGTGAACTGGTGGTATTATTCGTTCTCGGGATTCCTCTCATCAAGGCCCTGCAGCACAGCCCCTGGATTTACCGTTTGAACGAAAAAGCGATCGCATAAGTTCACAAAAATGCTACAAACTTCTCACAAGCTTGTGGTAATATAATGTATCAATCATTATTATTCAACACAAGGGTGAGACGTATGCGTGCATGGCTTACAAGAGTGATGGCGGGACGCAATGGCATGGACCATCTGAACCGCTTTCTCTCCTTTGTTGTCCTGTTTCTGCTCCTGCTGGAGATGGTCCTGAACTGGACGATCGCCAATCTTCGCCTGACCAGTCTGCTCAGCTTTCTGACGCTGGCCCTGCTGGTCTATCTCTATTTTCGCATGTTCTCCCGCAACATCTATCGCCGACAGCAGGAAAACGGCGCTTACCTGCGCCAGCGCTACCGCGTCACCAGCTGGTGGAACGGAATCCGCGACCGCTGGAACCAGCGCAAGGACTATAAGTTCTTCAAATGCCCCTCCTGCCGCACCCGGCTGCGGGTTCCCAGAGGGAAGGGCAAGCTGAACATCGTCTGCCGCAAGTGCGGCACCTCCTTCCAGCGTCGAACCTGAGCGATGTTCGGGTATATCATTGCAAACCAAAAGCTCCTTACCGAGGAGCAGAAGGCCCGCTATAAAGGCTGCTACTGCGGCCTCTGCGCGGCATTGAAGCGTCGCCACGGCTTTTTCGGCCGAGTGGCGCTGACCTATGACATGACATTCCTGGTGCTCCTGCTTTCGGCCATGTATGAGCCGGAGGAGGAAAAGCGCATGGAGACCTGTGTGCTCCATCCGATTCGGAAGCACTTCTGCTGGGAGTCCGGCTTCACCGACTATGCCGCCGACATGAACGTGGCTCTGGCTTACCACAACTGCCGGGACGACTTCGAGGATGACGGCAGCGTCGTGGGCTTTTGGGAGAGCGAATTTCTCGCGGAGCAGTATTCTGTCGTCAGC
>CAMHRJ010000122.1 GCA_946187475.1 uncultured Clostridia bacterium
GCTCCTTGCCCTCGAGGAACTCGAGGCTGGCGCCGCCGCCGGTGGAGATGTGGGTCATCTTGTCGGCGTAGCCCAGCTTCTCGACGGCAGCCGCGCTGTCGCCGCCGCCCACGATGGTAACAGCGCCGGACTCGGCCAGAGCCTTGGCCATGGCCTCGGTGCCCACGGCGAAGGCCGGGAACTCGAAGACGCCCATGGGGCCGTTCCAGACGACGGTGCCGGCGTTCTTCACAGCGTCGGAGAAGAGCTCGATGGTCTTGGGACCGATGTCCATGCCCTCCCAGTCGGCGGGGATGGCGTCGGCGGCCACGGTCTGGCGCTCGGTATCAGCGGCAAATTCCTTGCCAACCACGGTGTCAACAGGCAGGAGCAGCTGCACGCCCTTGTCCTTGGCCTTCTGGATCATGTCCAGAGAATACTGCAGCCAGTCGGCCTCCAGGAGGGAGTTGCCCACCTCATAGCCCAGAGCCTTCTGGAAGGTGTAGCTCATGCCGCCGCCGATGATGATGGTGTCGGCCTTCTCCAAGAGGTTGTTGATGACGCCGATCTTGCTGGAGACCTTGGCGCCGCCCAGGATGGCCACGAAGGGACGCTTGGGATCGTCCAGAGCCTTGCCCATGATGGAGAGCTCCTTCTCGATCAGCATGCCGGCATAGGCGGGCAGATAGGCTGCCACGCCGGCAGTGGAGGCGTGGGCGCGGTGCACGGTGCCGAAGGCGTCGGACACGAACAGCTCCGCCATATCGGCCAGAGCCTTGGCGAAATCGGGATCGTTCTTCTCCTCACCGGGATCGAAGCGCAGGTTCTCCAGCAGCATGATCTGGCCGGGCTGGAGAGCAGCGGCCTTGGCCTTGGCGTCGTCACCGATGATATCCTTGGCAAAAATCACGTCCTGGCCCAGCAGCTCAGCCAGACGCACAGCCACGGGAGCCAGCGTCAGGCTCTCCTTCCAGGTGCCCTTGGGCTTGCCCAGGTGAGAGCAGGCGATGACCGCAGCGCCCTGCTCCAGCAGATACTGGATGGTGGGCAGTGCGGCGACGATGCGCTTATCGCTGGTGATGGCGCCGGTCTCCTTATCCTGCGGGACGTTGAAGTCGCAGCGCAGAAGGACCTTCTTGCCCTTCAGGTCGGCGTCGAGAACGCTTTTCTTGTTGTAGTTCATGTTCATTCCTCCTAAAAAGAATATACGAAATTAATGTTGCCCTGCCGTTTCGAGATATAACCCGCTGAGCTTCTGCTGCTGGCGGAGGGTCTCATAGGTCAGGATGGCGGCAGTGTTGGAGAGGTTCAAGCTCCGCGCGCCCTGCCGCATGGGAAGGCGCAGACAGCGGTCTGCGTATTTTTCCCGCAGCCACTCCGGCAGGCCCTTGGTCTCCTTGCCGAACATGAGCGTCACATGCTCGCCGGAGAGGTCTGCTTCGGTGTAGCTGTACTTGGCCTTGGTGCTCAGAAGCCAGAGATCGTCATCGCCGTTTTTTGCAAAGTATTCATCCAGATTCTCATACACCAGCACCTCCACCAGATGCCAGTAATCCAGTCCGGCCCGCTTGACGGCCTTGTCGGAAATGTCAAAGCCCAGGGGCTTGATCAGATGGAGCCGCGCCCCCGTGCAGGCACAGGTGCGGGCGATGGCCCCGGTGTTGTTGGGAATCTCCGGTTCCACGAGTACAATGTCGATCATAGCTGCTTCCTTCCGGCGCAGGAACAATCTTCCTGAAGCGCCATACTTATTGTATAACGGAATGAGTTAAATTTCAATCAATTTCCTTCGCGCGGGGATAGAATTTTTCCCTTTTTCGCCTGAAAAGATTGCACATCTTGCCAAAATTCGTTATAATCGACCCAAGAGATTGTGGATTGAGGTGACAGGGGTGTCCAAATGTTACCTGTGTCCCCGCGGATGCGGCGCCGAACGTGACGCCGACAGAGTGGGGTTCTGCGGTGTGCCACAGGAGCCGGTGGCAGCAAGAGCCGCGCCCCACTTCGGCGAGGAGCCCTGCATTTCCGGTGAGCGCGGCAGCGGCGCGGTGTTTTTCGCCGGGTGTACCCTGCGCTGCGTGTTCTGTCAGAACTATGGCCTCAGCCGGGCGAAGCAGGGCGTGCCGATCACGGTGCCTCGCCTGCGGGAGATCTTTCTGGAGCTGCGCGATCAGGGGGTGCACAACATCAATCTGGTCACCGCCAGTCATTACGTGCCTCAGGTGGCAGAGGCGCTCTCCGGTCTGGAGCTGGGGATTCCCGTGGTGTGGAACTCCTCCGGGTATGAAAAGGCGGATACCCTGAAATTGCTGGAGGGGCTGGTGCAGGTGTACCTGCCGGATTTGAAGTATCTGGACGGTGCCCTTGCCGGGAACTACTCCGCCGCGCCGGATTACCCTGAAGTCGCCACCGCCGCCATAAAAGAGATGTTCCGTCAGACCGGGCCGTTCCGGTTTGACGAGGACGGGATGCTGCAGAGCGGCGTTTTGATTCGGCATCTGATTCTGCCGGGACAGGCAGAAAACAGCAAGCGCGTCATCGATTGGGTGTCCGAGCAATTCGAGCCTGACGATGTGCTCTTCAGTCTCATGAGCCAGTACACACCCATGGGCGATCTGACCCGGTTTCCGGAGCTGAAGCGCAGGGTCTCCCCTGCCGAAAATGATGAAGTCTATCAGCATCTGATGGACAGCAGCATCGAAAACGGATTCTTTCAGGAACTGGAAGCCGCTACCACGGACATGATCCCGCGCTTTGACGGCACGGGTGTCACGCCACTAAAAAACGATGAATAAAAAACAGAAAACAACACTGGTTATCTGCATCATTCTGGCGGCGATCGTCTATGTCATCGCCCGGGGGTTCTCTGTTTCCCACATCCTGGAGCATGGGACAAAGATCACCACCTTTCCCGATCTGCTGCGTGTCATGGGGTTTTCCATGATCCTCGGCGTACTATTCATCATCATGAGCAGGTGCGTTCCGAAGGCCACCTACAAGACCGTGCATTTCATTCTCGCATTCATCGGCTGGTGGAATGTCATCGGTTCCATTGCGGCAATTCTACTCTCACCGATTTTATTATAATTAAAAACTATTTTGGAGGTATTAACCAATGGATTACAAGGAAATTCTGGACAGCGCGCGCGGACAGATCGGCCCCTTCTGCAAGGTATGTCCCGTCTGCAACGGCAAGGCCTGCGGCAACACTGTTCCCGGCCCCGGCGCCAAAGGGCCCGGCAGCGTATTTCAGCGCAACTTCGACAAGTGGCAGGAAATCTGCGTGAACATGGACACCATCTGTGAGAACGTGCCTGTGGACACCACCGTGGAGATCTTCGGCAAGCAGTACAAATATCCCTTCTTCGCCGCCCCCGTGGGCGCCATGAAGCTCCACTACGGCGACAAGTATGACGATCTGGCCTACAACCAGATCCTCGTCCCCGCCTGCGCTCAGGCCGGCATCGCCGCCTTCACCGGCGACGGTCAGAACCCCGCGGTGTTCGACGGCGCCATCGCCGCCATCAAAGACGCCGGCGGCGCGGGCGTACCCACCATCAAGCCCTGGCACACCGATCTGGTGAAGGAAAAGCTGGACAAGGCCAAGACCTCCGGCTGCCACTTCATCGCCATGGACATCGACGCGGCGGGTCTCCCCTTCCTGAAGAATCTGACGCCTCCCGCCGGCAGCAAGACCGTGGAGGAGTTGAAGGAAATCACGGACTATGCGGGCGTTCCCTTCGTGGTCAAGGGCGTCATGACCATCCGCGGCGCCGAGAAGGCCGCCAAGGCCGGCGCCAAGGGCATCGTGGTCTCCAACCACGGCGGCCGCGTGCTGGGCCAGACGCCTTCCACCGCCGAAGTGCTCCCGGGCATCAAGGACGCCGTGGGCGACGACATGACCATCTTCGTGGACGGCGGCATCCGCTCCGGCACGGACATCTTCAAGGCCATTGCGCTGGGCGCGGACGCGGTGTTGATCGGTCGCCCCTTCGTCACCATGGTCTACGGCGGCGGCGCCGAGGGCGTGCAGGTGTACGTAGAGAAGCTGGGCGCAGAGCTGAAGGACACCATGGCCATGTGCGGCGTGCACAAGCTCAGTGAGATCACCCGCGACTGCGTGACCTGCTACGAGATTTGAACAAATCTTAAACTTTGTGAATTTTTAAAATGGCGCGGAACTTTTCCGGTTCCGTGTCGTTTTTATGCATGTAAGCCAAAACATGGAGGACAAAGATATGAAAAGAATCTGGATTTTATTTCTCGTCGCAGCTCTGGCGGTCTCCGTCATGGCCTGCGGCAAAACCGAAGACGTTCCCTCTGGCAGCGCAGAGCAGACGCAGATGGCAAATCCCTGGACCGATCATGAATCTCTGGACGCCGCCTGCGAGGCTGCGGACATGGACCTTGCGGTGCCGGATACCTTTTTCAGCGAGGATACGGTGCTCTATCGCACCCTGGACCAGGACATCGTGGAGGTCCAGTATGTGAGCGCTGAGGAAGAGACCCTGACCATCCGCAAGGGCGCCACCGAGGCCGACATCAGCGGCGATTCCACCGTCTACGACTACGCCGGCGAGGTCACGGTCAGCGACATTCCAGTCACCGTCAAGGGCATGAACGACGCGGAGCTCTTCGCCGCTTCCTGGGTGCAGGACGGGCACTTCTATTATGTGGTCAGCACCATCGTGATTCCCGCGGACGCCATGCTGGACACCATCGGTCAGATCATTGCCCTGAACGTTAAATAACCGCCTTCCATTTCTCACCTCTCTCCCCCTATAAATCCCCCCAAATGCCCACGCAAAAGCCGCAGCCGCTCTGGTTTCAGAGCGGCTGCGGTGATTTTTATTGCACGTCCTCGCCGGCGTCGTCGTTTTGGACGACGGTGGGAGCGTTGGGCGTAAAGCGGGTATAGAGCACCGCCTGGGGCCAGTTGACGCGGATCTCCACGCCGGTGTTCCGTGCCGCAGCGGTCTGCTCGATCAGGGCGCAGAGCTCCGAAAGGGTCTCTCGCGTGAGATAGCCGCCGCGCCAGTGGAAAATGTAATCGGCCTTCTTCTTTTTGATAGCCTGATCGATGCGCTTCTGCACGTCTTCAAGCTTGGTGAAAGAGCGCTTCTGCTCCAGATAGCCGAATCGTTTGCCGTCGGTGCACGCCGGCGCGCCGTAGAGCAGCGCCCGGTGATCCCGGAAGATCTTATCATCATTCAGAAGATAGTAATCGTAGCGGTGGAAGCCGCATTTCTTCGTGAGGGTATTGTCGAAGGTGGCGTCCAGGTGGTAGTACTTCCCCGCCAGCTGGACGATGTTCCAGGCATGGAGGTATTTCCCGCCGTTCAGACGGTCCCGGTCGCTGATGGGGATCATACAGGGCACGTCCAGGGTATCGCAGAGGAGCTTCACGGTCTTGGCGATGCCCTCGCAGACGCCCACGCCATTGGTCATGGGGCCGATGATTTCGTGGGAATAAGGCTTTTCCAGCTTGTCGTAGCGGACGTTTTCCAGAATAAAATCGTGGACATAGCGCACCTTCCCGGCTTCGTCCAGCTCCCGGGCCGGACGGCACAGCCGCTCCAGCCGGGCGGAAAGAGCCTTCTGGTGCTCCTTGACCTTATCCTTGCGGAACATGTATTCCGGCACGAACTCCCAGCTCTCCGCGCCGGAATAACCGCGGCAGTTGAAGCTGACCGCCCAGAAGATCTCCGGGTGGTCCAGCCGGAGCTGGAAGAAGATCGTGCTGAGAGTATCCACCTCGCACTTGGGGATGCGGATGGCGGGCGAAAGCTCCCGCAGGCCCACCAGCAGCCGATGGTAGACCTCCTGCTGGTCGGCGGGCATATGCCGGTAATAATACTGCCAGGCGCTCATGGGCGTTCCCTCCCGCGGGCGGGACTCTCCCCAAAGCGCTTTTTGTAGGCCCGGGAAAAGGCACTGTAATCCCCGTAGCCGCAGCGATAGCAGGCTTCCGTGGCGATGGCGCCCTGGCGAATCAGCTCCTGGGCCAGGTGCAGGCGCTGGTCCGTGAGATAGGCATGGATCGTGAAGCCCGTCCGGGCCCGAAACAGGCGCATCATGTAATACTTGCTGAGGTAGAAATGCTCCGCCAGCGAGTCGATGGAGATGGGCTCCGTCAGATGGTCATGGAGGTATTCCAGAATCTCCGTCACCTTCTCGCCGCTGTTTTCCGCTGCGGCATACTGATAATGCTCCGCGCCCACGCCCCGGGCCAGCTCCACCAGAAGCTGCATCAGCAGGGCCTGGGCCAGCAGGTCCTGGCCGTAGCCCTCGCCCCGGGTGGTGTGCTCCAGGTTGGTGAGAATCTGGTTCATCCGTTCCCGGCGGCTGTAGTCCGGGCGGAGGACGAAGCTCTTCTCCCGGGCAGCAGCGGAAAAACAGTAGTCCAGGCGGCTGTCCTCCGTGCTCAGCCGCTCCAGGAAAGCCGGCGAGATATAGAGAATCACGCGCTCGTAGGTCTCCTCCGGGGAGATCTGAGCCTTGTGGATGGCGCCGCGCTGGACCAGGATGATATCATTGGGACGGAGGACGTAGCTGCGGCCCTCCACCAGATAGCGTCCCGCACCGGAGCGGAAGAACACCAGCTTGTGAAACTCGTGATAGTGGAAATCCACATCTTCCTGGATGGAGGTATCCAGATGAAACAGGCGGAAATTCTCCAGAAGATATCCGCGCTTTTCATAATTCACAGGCTCCATGTATCCCACCTCCGGCATTTCGGTTTTGTGATTGTATTCTATCATATCAGCATGGGAGTTTTCAAGTAATGAACAAGCCCCCGGTTTTTACGCCGGAGGCTCGTTCAAAGAGAGGAGAATATAAAAGAGAGGAGTGAGAAATAGCGATTAATAGATGTCGTTGGTGTCTACCAGAACGACGTCCACGTCGAAGGTCTCGCCGTCGCGGTAGAGGGT
>CAMHRJ010000123.1 GCA_946187475.1 uncultured Clostridia bacterium
ATGTCGGCAGCCCGCTCCTTGTCGCCGGCCTCAAAGGCCTCCTTCATGGCGAGGAAGGCTCTGTGGCCGCCGTTGAACTCCAGAATGCGGATGGCGCGGAAATGCTCCGGCGTGCCGGGCATGTTGCGGAAGTAGCGCTCCATCTCCAGGGTGACGCCGCCCTCGGTGCTCAGGCACACGGCGCCGCTGACCAGCTTGTGGCTCAGCTCGGCGCGCTCGATGGCGTCGCCCAGGGTCTCCTTGACGAAGGCCAGCAGGTCCTTGGCCTCCTCCTGCTGCTTGGCGGTCTCCTGCTTCTGCTCCTCGGTCTCCAGACCCAGGTCCTCCACGGAGATGTTGCAGAAGGGCTTGTCCGCGTAGGTCTTCATGGTGTCCACAAAGTACTCGTCGTACTGAGAGAACATATAGAGGATGTCGTAGCCCTTCTGGCGCAGCTGCTCGGCCTGGGGCAGGCTCAGCAGGCGGCGGAAGTTCTCGCCGCAGGCATAGTAAATCTTTTCCTGCTCGGCAGGCATGGCGTCCACGTACTCCTGGAGGGAGACCATCTTGTCCTCGCTGACGTTGTACATCAGCAGGTCCTTGACCTCGTCCACCTTCTCACCATACTCGCTGATGACGCCCAGGCGCAGCACCTGGCCGAACTTCTTGTAGAAGGTCTCGTACTTCTCCCGGTCGTTCTTCATGAGCTTTTTCAGCTCCGCCTTGACCTTCTTGCCCAGGTTAGAGGCAATCAGCTTCAGCTGGCGGTCATGCTGCAGAGTCTCGCGGGAGATGTTCAGGCTCAGGTCCGGGGAGTCCACCACGCCGCGGCAGAAGGCGTAGCAGTCCGGCAGCAGGTCGGTGCACTTGTCCTGGATCATGACGCCGGAGCTGTAGAGCTCCAGGCCGGGCTCGCTCTCACGGGTGTAGTAGCTCTGGGGCGTGTTGGCGGGGATGAAGATCAGCGCGCGATAGCTGATCAGGCCCTCGGCGTTGACGCGGATGACGGCCAGGGGCTCGTCGTTGTCTTTGTATTTGTCCTGATAGAATGCGATGCATTCCTCGTCGGTGGCCTCCTGGCGGCTGCGCTGCCAGATGGGGATCATACTGTTGATGGTCTCCTCGACGTAGCCGTTCTCCATGCGGGTCTTGGGCTTGCCTTCCTCGTCCACCTCGCCGGTCTCCACCAGCTCGTTGTGCTCCACTTCCATGACGATGGGCCAGCGGACATAGTCGGAGTACTTGCGCACCAGCATCATGATCTTCCAGTTTTCCAGATAGGTGCTGTATTTCTCGCCGTCGCCGTCTTCCTTGATGTGCATGATGACGTCGGTGCCGACGTTCTCTTTCTCGGTCTCGGTGATGGTGTAGCCGTCGGTGCCGGTGGACACCCACTTATAGGCCTGGTCGGAGCCGTAGGCCTTGGTGATGACGGTGACCTCGTCGGATACCATGAAGGAAGAATAGAAGCCCACGCCGAACTGGCCGATGATGTCGATGGCGGCGTTCTCCTGCTCATCTTCTTCCAGACCGTCCTTGAAGCGCAGGGAGCCGCTGCGGGCGATGACGCCCAGGTTCTGCTCCAGCTCTTCCTTGGTCATGCCGATGCCGTTGTCGGAGACGGTGATGAGACGCTTTTCCTTGTCGGTGTCGATGCGAATCTTGAAGTCGCCCCGCTCCATGCCCACGTTCTCGTCCGTCAGGGACAGGTAGCACAGCTTGTCGATGGCATCCGAGGCGTTGGAGATGATCTCACGCAGGAAGATTTCCTTGTGGGTGTAGATCGAGTTGATCATCATGTCCAGCAGCTTTTTGCTCTCTGCTTTGAACTGTTTCTTTGCCATGTATATGCCTCCAAAAAATGTATTACAAGTTCAGGACTCCGGGTGCGGCGAGACATACCACTCCCATATTGAGTCAGAATATTATAACGTATTTCTGCGCCGAATGCAACCTTTCCGGACCTTCCAATTGTAACTTTTTTGGAAACGCAAAAAATGGCTGGAATTGGCAATTATACACAAATGGGAGGAAAAAGAGCTTTCGATTTTCTCCGGTGGTTGTTACACTTTATTCTACTTGGGAAATGCTTTCTTTGAAGATTTGCTGTATTATAATAAAGAGGAAATAAAGAGAAACCATGAATATGGGGGAAAAAGAATGAAACAGAACCGTACCAAAGCAGCGATCGCGGCGGCGTTTACGCGGTTGCTGGCAGATTACCCCATCGACAAGATCACGATTCGGATGATTACCGATACGGTGGGATGCAGCCGCAAGACCTTCTATTACTACTTCACGGACGTCTACGACCTGACCCGCTTTATCTGCGCGGAGCGGATCGATGATTTCCTGGAAAACCACGGCGACGCCGAGACCATGCGCGAGGGATTCATGACCATGCTGGAGTTCCTCCGTTCCGACCGCCAGGTCATTTTGAACATGTACCACGGTTACGGCAAGGAGGCCCTGGAGCGCTTCGCCCTCCAGGCCATCATCGACAGCACGCGGAAGATCCTCTCCAACACGCCGGAGGCCATTGGCGTGCCCGAAGACGATCTGGACGCCGTCGTGCGGATGTATGCCTATATGTTCTTCGGCATTCTGGTGGACTGGACCTGCGCGGAGATGCCCCACGACGCCCACTATCCCAAGACGCTGGACGTGGCACTGACCTCCCTGCCCAAGATCCTGAAATCTCTGGAACAATAAAAGCAACAACAGCGCCCGGAAGCCAGGCTTCCGGGCGCTGTTTTTATCTTCATTTTCTGTGATACTGGAACAGATCGCAGCGGATCATGCCGTTGTAGAGCTTGCGCTTTTTGTCGGCGCTCTGGCCGAAGCTCTGCTCGAAGTTGGGATGGGAGCAGATGAGATACAGGCTCCAGTGTTCAGTCTTGGCGTAAGCCGCGCCAAAGGCGGCATAGAGCTGCTCCGCCTCCCGCTTTTCCAGCATGCGCTCGCCGTAGGGCGGGTTCGTGACGATGACGCCCCGGTCGGTCCGGCGGTCGAACTTCGTCGCGTCCGCCACGGAGAACTCGATCAAATCCTCCACCCCGGCACGCCGGGCGTTCTGCCGGGCGATCTGAACGGCCTTGGGGTCGATGTCGCTGGCATAGATGCGATAGTCGCCGGAGAAGGTACGGGCGTCGGCGGCCTCCAGCTCCTGCTGCCACAATGCCGGCGGGCAGAGGTCCCAGTCCTGGGCGGAGAAGGTGCGGTTTCTGCCGGGCGCCCGGTTGGTGGCGGCCAGAGCCGCCTCGATGGCCAGAGTTCCGCTGCCGCAGAAGGGGTCGCAGAACTCCCCTCTCCCCCGGTAGCCCGCGATGTCCACGCAGGCGGCAGCCAGGGTCTCCCGCAAAGGCGCGGTCAGGTGCGCCGGGCGGTAGCCCCGCTTGTGAAGGCCCGCGCCGGTGGTGTCCAGATAGAGCACCGCCTCATCCTTCATGATGGCGAACTGGATTTGATACTTCGCGCCGGTCTCCCCAAACCAGGTGACATGGTAGCGCTGCTTCAGTCGCTCCACCACGGCCTTTTTGATGATCTTCTGGCAGTCCGGGACGGAGTGCAGGGCGCTGTTCAGGCTGTAGCCCTTTACGGGAAATGCGCCGTCCTTGGGGATGAACCGCTCCCAGGGCAGGGCGCGGGTGCCCTCGAACAGGTCGTCGAAGGTCTTGGCGGTGAATCTCCCCAGCTCGATGAGCACGCGCTCGCCGAAGCGGCTGCGGAGGTTCACCCGGGCGATGGCGGCAGCGTCGCCCTGAAAGCGCACGCGGCCGTTTTCCGGCATGACCTGCTCCAGACCCATGTGGCGCAGCTCGTTGCCCACCGGGCCTTCCAGGCCGAAGAGACAGGGAACGCTGAGATTAAGCTTCTCCATCCGGTGCCTCGCTCTGTTCGCCCGCGTCGGGCTCCTCGGTGATCTCCACCTCCACGTCGGTCACGTCTTCGCCGGTCTCCGGGTCGGACTCGGTGATCTCCACCTCGATGTCGTCGGAATCCTCGGCTTCGGCAGTCTCGGCGGGAAGTTCAGCTTCCGCAGCTTCCACCTTGGGCGCGTAGCCCTTGAAGAGGATGCGCAGCAGCTCATAGATCGCGTACAGCAGGCAGACACCGGCCACAGCGGTCAGAGCCACGACAGCGGTCTGGGTCATGCCGCCCACATAGTCCACCTTCACCATCACGTCGGAGAGGATGTCGGCATAGTCGTCCGACTGGGGAATCAGGCCGCCCTGCTCCATCCACTCCTTGTTTTCGCCGAACCAGCTGTAGAGCTGATCGGCCACGGAGTCCGGAAGCTCCGCCACGGTGCCGGTGACGCGAATGTAGCTGTCGATGGTGTAGGCTCTGCCGTTCAGCAGGTCCTGGGTGGCCTGGTCGATGGCGTCCTCGGATTCAAACCACCGCTGGGGGAAGCAGAAGGTCACCATCTTGCCGCTGACGGGTACCACGGCGTAGCGCTCGGTGACGGTGTCGCCCCGGTTTCCCTCGGCGAAGTTTGCCAGCAGGAGGAACACCTCGTGCTGCACATAGTCGCCCACCTGAGAGGCGGGAATGGTGCTGGTCTGCACGTCCTCGGTAGAGCCCACGGGCTCTACGGTCTGCTCGCCGGGCATTTCGATGGCCGCGAAGTCCGCGGGGGTGCCCGTCATCTTGAAAATACCAAAACCGGAGACCGCCAGCAGGATCACTGCCAGCAGCACCGCGGCGCAGCAGCGAATCCAGGCGCTGCGCTCCCGTTTGGGGTCGTTCACTTTCGTCATAAAACTGCCTTCTTTCTTCAAAACTGGTGATAAGCGGAGGCTTCCAGCAGCGCGTCCAGCACGCTGATGGCCAAAGCCGCCTCCATGACCGGGATGGCCCGGGGCGCGAGACAGGGGTCGTGCCGCCCATGGGTGCGGAGCGTCGCGTCCTCCATGGTGCGCAGATCTACGGTGCGCTGCTCCATGGCGATGCTGGCCGTGGGCCGCATGGCCATGCGCACCACCAGGGGCATGCCGTTGGTGATGCCGCCGTTGATGCCGCCGGCGTTGTTGCTCTCGCAGGTGACGCGGCCGTTTTCCATGCGGAAGGGGTCGTTGGCCTCGCTGCCGTGCTTTTCCGCAAAGCCGAAGCCCAGGCCGAATTCCACGCCCTTGACCCCGGGGATGGCATAGAGCAGGGACGCGATGCGGCTTTCCATGCCGCCGAACATCAGCCCGCCGACGCCCGCCGGGATGCCGGTGACCACACACTCCACCACGCTGCCCACACTGTCGCCGGCGGCACGGGATTCCAGGATCTCCCGCTTCATCTCGAAGCTGAGCTCCTTCCCTTTCGCCTTGCCCACCTGGACGGCGTTGGCCTCGATCTGAATGCCCCGGCGCTCCAGCACCTGGCGGCAGAGAGCGCCGGCAAAGACCATGCAGGCCGTGAGCCGTCCGCTGAAGGGACCGCCGCCCCGGAGGTCCATGCTGCCGCCGAACCGCACCGCAGCGGTGTAGTCCGCGTGGCTGGGTCTGGGGATCTCCGGCTGGTAGTCCGAGGAACGGGTGTTGTTGTTCTGGAACACCGCCGTTACCGGGGAACCGGTGGTTTTGTTGTGATAAAGGCCGCTGAGCACCAGTGGCTCGTCGGTCTCCTTGCGAGGCGTGCCCAGCTCGCTGCTGCCGGGTGCCCGGCGGCGCATCTGCACGCGCACGGCCTCCATGTCGATCCGCTCACCGGCTGGAAGTCCGTCCACCACCACGCCGATGCCGGGGCCGTGAGACTCACCGAAGATGGTCACCTTCAGGAATTCACCGTAAGTATTCATGGTTCCCTCCTCAACAGGAAGATTAAGCTTTAGAATACTACAATTTCAATAAAAAGTAAAGCGCGGCGTGAAAATGCGAAAAAAGTCGAAATTTTAGTCTTGACTTTATGACAAATACAGATTATAATGTGCAAGCTGACAATTTCACATGTCAACGATCAGCCGTGGAGAAGTCGCGTAGTCCGGCCGAGCGCGCACGATTGGAAATCGTGTATACCCCAAAAGGGTATCGAGGGTTCGAATCCCTCCTTCTCCGCCACAACGGAGCAAGCTTTTCATGGCTTGCTCCGGTTTTCGTTTTTATCGGAAAGGAGAAAAAATGAAAAAGTATGTCGCAATGATTTGTGTCCTCATGCTGCTGGTTCTAGCGGCATGCGGACAGGCAAAGCCGGCGCCTGCCGCCACTGCCGAACCCACAGCAACCGCAGAGCCCAGCGCAGCGCCCACTGCTTCCGCGGAGCCCACTCCCTCTGCCGAGCCTACGGCCACGCCTTCCGCGACACCCGCACCGGAAGCCGCCGCCCGTCAGGATGGCGAGCGCTTTGAAGACGTCATCATCCTCGAGGGCATGGAGGAGACCGTGAAGTACGAGCATGTGCGCAGCGACGCCCTTGGGCTGGAAATGGATTACGAGTATGAATCCTTCGTGCGCCACAGCGAAGCAGACCGCGAGAAGTTTATCCTGCAGCTTGACGGCGTTGAGGATCCGGAAATCTACCTGGAGATCGTTCGCACCGCGGACAGTGCAGACGCCGCAGCTGCCGCCGTAAGCGCAGAGCTCTCCAAGGAGTATGCGCTCAGCCAGGATTCCTACACCCTGAGCCGCGCGGGCAGCTGCATTAGGATTGACGCCTCTGCCGCTGCGGACGGCAGCGGAACGACGGATGTGCTGCAGACGGTGTATGTCATTCCCACTGCCGACGGCTGCCTCGTTGCCACCGCCCACTACACCTTCGACAGCGCTGACGGTTTCGGAACGCGGTTTTCCTACATGGTGAATTCTCTTTCGCTCCTCAGCAGCAAGTAAGACGCAAAGAACTCCGATTGGAATCCAATCGGAGTTCTTTTAATTTGCTTTCCGTTATTTCAGCACCAGGTCATAGGGGTTCACCGCGTTGTCTGCCCCGATCCAGCT
>CAMHRJ010000124.1 GCA_946187475.1 uncultured Clostridia bacterium
GGAGCTGGGCCGACACCGCCTTGTACTTTTCCATGTGGGGGTGCATGTAGATCCCGCCGGGGCACAGGCGGTAGGCGTCCTTGATGTTCATGGCGGAGTGGACGCCGTACTTCCGGGCCTCATAGCTGCAGGTGGCCACCACGCCCCGCTCCGTGGGCAGCGAGCCGATGATCAGGGGCTTCCCTGCGAGACTGGGGTCGTCCCGGATCTCCACGGAGGCGTAAAATGCGTCCATGTCCACGTGCAGGATGATCTGTTCCAAGCCGTCACCTCCCTTGCATAGCCTGATTGTACCGCATTTTGCCCCAAAGCACAACCGAAACCGGTTCTCTCCTGTCCCGCCGGGGCATATACTGCCAGCGGAAATGGAGGGATTTCTTATGGCATATGAGGAAAAACGGCCCATCCCGGCGGCAAAGCCCCACGCCGTGACGCTGACGGAGCGCAGCAGACTCACGGTCACCGGGGTGGAGGAGGTGCTTCGCTTCGACGAGACGGAAGTGGAGCTGCGCACGGCCAAAGGCACCCTGCTGGTGCGGGGCGAGGGCCTGCACGTGGGCAAGCTCGCCATCGAGAGCGGCGAGCTGGGCGTGGACGGCGCGGTCACAGAGCTGATCTATCCCGATGAGCCGGAGCGCACCAGTTTCTGGGGCAGGCTCTTCGGGTGACGGTCCCCATCGCGGCCCAGGCCAGGCTCCTGGGCATCTGTCTGGCCCTGGGGCTGACGCTGGCGGCGGCATTCGACTTTCTCCGGGCCCTCCGGCGGCAGCTTCCGGGCCGGGCCCTTCCTGCGGTTCTGGACGTGCTGTTCGCGGCGGTGACGCTGTTTGCGCTCTTTGCCCTGGGGATGCTGACGCCCATCGGCCGGCTCCAGATCGTGCCTCTGGGGGTGGTGCTTCTGGGGGCACTGGGCTACGCACTCCTGTTTCGGCGGACCTTTTTTCCGGCGTTTTGCGGTTTTTGGCGGCAGATCGGCCGCCCGGTGGGCGTTTTCCGAAAAAAAATTAAACTTTTTTTCAAAAAACTCTTTCCAAATCCTGAAAAGTGGTTTACAATAATCAAGAATATCCCCAAAACCACCGCTCGAAAAAGGAGGGAGTCGAGCCATGCAGAAGCACAAGGTGCGCTTCACCAAACCAGCCATCGGTATCGTCATCCTGTTCCTGGTTCTGATGATCCTCGGCGCGGTGACGCTCATCCACGCAAAAACCGAGCTCCGCGACCTGCAGGCCCAGGCGGAGACCCTGCGCCAGGAGGTCACCCGGACCGTAGAAGAAAACGCCGCTCTCGATTACAAGATCGAGCACAGCGACGACCCGGAGATGATGGAACAGGCCGCCCGTGAGGAACTGGGTCTGGTCAAGCCCGGCGACAAGGTGTTTTACGACACCAACCATTGATACAATTATAATTACAATATAGAAACGAATACAGGGAGCAGCGCAACATGCCACAAATCGAAGTTGGAGCCATTCTGGAAGGGACCGTCAGCAGCATCGCGAAATTCGGCGCATTCGTCAATCTGCCGGAGCGCCGCAGCGGACTCGTGCACATTTCCGAGATTGCCTCGGAATATGTGGCGGACGTGAACAATTATCTCAAGGTCGGGCAGCCGGTGAAGGTCCGGGTGCTGGCCATCACGCCCGATGGGAAGATCAATCTCTCCATCAAGCAGGCGTCGGACAATCCCGCCCCTCAACAACGGGAGCGCTGTGCCCCCCGGCCCCAGCAGTCCCAGCCCAGACCCACCGTCTCCCGGAGCAGCGCGCCCCAGCAGGGCGTGGTCCACGGCCCCACCGGAGACGCCGACTTCGAAGACCAGCTCAAGCATTTCATGCAGGAGTCTGACAAGCGCATGGCCGGCAACCGGCTTTACAGCGACCGCAGCCGCGGCAGACGCCGGGGCAGAGGCTGAACACCCAACACATCCCACGGCATGGCCCGCAGCTGTGCCGTGGTTTTTCACCATCAGGAGAAAGCTTATGAGAACACTCACCATCCTGCATCTGAATTCCTGCCCCTACTGCCATATGGCCCGCCGGGCGGTACAAGAGCTTCAGGCTGAAGATGCCCGCTTCTCTGCCGTGCCGGTCCGCTGGATCGAGGAAAACGTTCAGTATGCCGAGGCTCAGGCCTATCCGGACTACTGGTATGTGCCCAGCTTATACCTGGAAGGGGAGAAGCTCTATGAGGCCAGCCCCCGGGACCGTTACGAGGACATCCGCAGCCAGGTGCGCCGCGGCCTGGAGCTGGCCTGCAGCGACTGATTTCAATTGCATCCAAAGCCGCCCAAATGGGCGGCTTTTTTCCATCTGCAATCGTCTGTTTTTGTCTCCTGACGCATAAGCTGGGAGCAGAAACGGAGGTTTGATCGGTATGCATGTAAAAACCAATTGGCTGCGCACTGCCCTGTCCGTGCTGGCGCTGGCAGCTGCCGTGGCCGTCATCATCTGGGTCATCCACGAGCCGGCCATTGTGGGCGTCTCGGTCAGCAAGCGCTCGCTCCCAATCTACTGCGTCCAGCGGGAGGAGAAGGTCGCGGCTTTGAGCTTCGACGCCGGCTGGGGCAACGAGGACACCCAGCAGCTCATCGACATCCTGACCGCCCATGACGTCCGGGCTACCTTCTTCCTGGTGGGGGACTGGGTGGAGAAGTACCCGGAGTCCGTCCGGGCTCTGGCCGATGCGGGGCAGGAGATCATGAATCATTCCAGCACACACCCCCACCTGAGCCAGCTCAGCACTGAGGAGATCCAGGCGGAGCTGAACGATTGCTCAGACAAAATCGAGGCCATCACCGGCACGCGCCCGACGCTGTTCCGCTGCCCATACGGCGAGTACGACGACCACGTCATCGACGCCGTACAGTCCCAGGGCGTCACCGCCATCCAGTGGGATGTGGAGCGCCGCGAGACGACCGAAAACCGTTGCGCCGCAACGGATTGCGGGTTTTGATACTCTGAAACAAGTTGAAATTACCAGACCTTATTTCCAGGCGCATTCGGGGTGCCGAGCACGGAAATAAGGTCTGGTTTTTGCGTTTTGTTGACCGATAATTAATGGGAATAGAATTGGAATGTTACAATAATGAATATGCCTTCCGAAGCGAATTGCCGCATAATACAGCCAGAAAGGAGGCTGTATTATGGAATACGGTTATATTCGCGTATCTACCCGAGAGCAGAACGAGGACCGGCAGGTGATTGCCCTAAAAGAGTGGGGGATCGACGAGCGACATATTTTCCTGGACAAGCAGTCCGGCAAGGACTTTGATCGACCGCAGTATCAACGGTTGATTCGAAGACTGAAATCGGGAGATACACTGGTGGTCAAAAGCATCGACCGCCTGGGCAGAAACTATGAAGAGATCCTGGAGCAATGGCGCATCATTACGAAGGAAAAGGGGGCGGACGTCATCGTGCTGGATATGCCCCTTCTGGACACCCGCCGGGACCGGGACTTGATCGGCACGCTGATCTCCGACATCGTACTGCAGCTGCTTAGCTACGTTGCCCAGACGGAGCGTGAATTCATCCACCAGAGGCAGGCGGAGGGCATTGCAGCAGCGAAGGCCCGGGGCGTCCGTTTTGGGAGGGAACGGATTCCGCGACCGGATGAATTTGAGGCCGTGTATGACCTCTGGAAAGATCGCTTTCTATCTGTCAGAGCCGCGTCCGTACGCCTTGGCGTCAGTCACCAGACCTTTGAGCGTTGGGTGCGGGAAAAACAGGCCCCGGAAAACGAAAACTCTGCTGAGGAAACTCAGCAGAATCAACAAATATAAGAGCAAAATACTGGCTGAAATCGCAAAAAACACAAAAAATGCGAAAAATGGTGTAGTTTACCGCACACACATAAAACTGGAATCTTCCATGCAGAGATTATTATAAATCAATCCTTTTCTATTTTCAAGACAAGAAAGAGAAATAGTACACTTTTCCGCGCGCGGCTCTGTGCGCGGGCATTTTTTTAGATACAAGCGGTACCTTTCAACCGCTTCTATCGTTTGGGGGCGAACCGACTGTCAGCAACCGGTCGGCAAGCAACTGCGCGGTGCGTGTCAGCAACCACCACCGCTCAGAAAAAGGGCGCGGCGTCTCTTGCAACCGGGCGTCGCGTCTGCCCCCACGCAATTCCTCTCGAGAACAAATTATTTTGTTTCTATATAAATGTAAGCCCCCAAACCCACGCTTTGATTTCAGCAAAGCAAC
The DNA here is from genome assembly GCA_946187475.1 of uncultured Clostridia bacterium. Taxonomy (GTDB): domain Bacteria; phylum Bacillota; class Clostridia; order Oscillospirales; family Oscillospiraceae; genus CAG-103. Next base: position 4,212 of record CAMHRJ010000124.1, read on the forward strand.
CCCTGAACTGAAAACTATTAAAGGAAAGGAAAATATGAGAATGAAGAAAAGACTTTTAAGCCTCGTGCTGTGTCTCGTCATGGTTCTCTCGCTCTTCCCGGCGTTTGCGGCTCCCGCCTATGCCGAGGGTGAGGGCACCGCGGCCTTTGACTATGCCCCGGCAACGGATGGCACGGGCGGCGAGTGGGATATCAATGATATCAACCGCTACAACCAGAATGGCAATGCAAACGATCTGTATGCCCTGGAGAGTGATAATCACACGCTGTACTATAAGGACGGCGACAATTATTACCCTGTGAGTATTGTGGATGATCCCGAGTATTTTTATTATGCGCATTATCAGGTTAATGAAGGAGCTATTTTTAAACATGATGGCGTAAAGATCTACGGGAACTTCAGCAAAGATGCACCTGCCACTGGCGAAACGAAGTATGGTCTGATTAGCGCCAAGGACGACAATACAGACATTTATCACAATTTCTTTATCTATTATAACGGGGATATGCACTGCGTTTATTATAACCATCGTGGCGCGTCTTTGCGTTATATAACTACGCTGTTCATTTATAGGGATTACCGCTTTTCCGATGCCTTAAAGGGGAAAACAGGCGGGACAAGCTGGGGTCGAGAAACATTCCCTCAAGAATGGACAAACATGAAGAATAGTGGCGAGGTTCTTTTGCTGCGCAATGATGAGGCAGCGCCTTCCAATACATATGATAATTATTACTATGGTTGGCAGACCGGCAGCCAAAATGTCCAAACAGAGATGAGCTATTATGCGGATAAGGACAAAGACTGCCCGCATCTGTATATGTATGGCGAGGACGGAACTAAGCAGGCCATTGTCTATAAGAATGACGCAGGCGAACAGCTTGGATACGTAGCCCGCAAATGGAAAATCGATTCGGAAAACGCTGCATCTCCCGGCAATCCCACCTATGACGGCCCGCTCTATTACAAGCGCGACCTGGAGAAGGTTCCGGTCACCGATCCCGATCCGACGGAGACCACGGCTCCCGGCGGCGAGGGCGGCACGATCGTGAACCCCGCAGGTGAGAATGAAGAGGGCTTCAAGCTCCAGAAGTCCCTGGCGGCTGCAGGAGACGGCAGCTACAACATCAAGATGGAGAGCTATTCCACCGCCAAGACCGAGAAGATCGGTAAGGTGGAAAAGGTGCCCACGGACTTTGTTGTCATCGTGGATCAGTCCGGCTCCATGAGCACCAACGACATGCTGACCGGCGAACCGCAGCAGGCGGGCAGAGTCAATCTGGAGGACATCGCCCAGTACGGCGTGGATGAAGAGAATCAGACGCCTTATTTCTATAAAGATGGCGACAACTATTACCGCGTCTACGCCACCAGAGACTATCTGATGGAGTATCATCCCACGGAGACCAAGTGGACGCAGGATATCATTCAGGACGCGGGCTATGATCTGAGCTGGTTCCAGGGCAAGGACGAGACCACCTTCTCCCAGAAGAATCAGTATTACTACAAGACCAGAGACGGCGTCTATCGCCCGGTGCACGTAACGGCCACCGGTAAGGTCGGCACCTACTACATCGAGTTCTATTACAAGGACGCGGACGGCAACCAGGTGGACTTCGTCCGACCCGCTCATCCGGTCTATAAGAATGTCTTTGGAAGCGATAACAGCAAATTCAGCTCGACCAGCTTCGGCTATGTTTCTGTCAACGCTGCTGTGACCACCGCTTATCCGCGTACCACGGCCTATACCTATTCCAAGCTCGGCGGCCTCACCACCGGCATGTACATTAACTATCCGATGTACACCCGCCACGTGGGCTACAGCAAGCTCTGCTACCGCGATGTGGACGGCGTGGAGCACGAAATCGGCCCCGTGGAAGGCAATACCATTGCCCAGTACTGCGACCACAGCGGCAACGCGGTTATCTCCGCGGGCAGCTCCACCCGCATGCAGTATGACGGCCTGTATGTGGGCGGCGGCACCACCACCCGCCTCCAGGCGCTGAAGAATGCGCTGACCCAGTTCGTAACCAAGGTCGCGGCAGAGACCGATACGCGCAACGGCGCGGATCAGCCTGCTGTCGCAGTGCAGAACCGCATCGCCATCGTTGGCTTCGCCAGCGAGAAGAACGATACCGACTACAGCAACACCGAGCTGCTGACCACCGGTCTGAGCGGAACCGACGGCGTGCAGATGCGCAGAGCGGAGAACTCCGACTACGCTGCGGCTCTGGTCAACGCGACCGACGCCAACGGCAATGTGAACCCCGCGCTGACAAATGCCATCAACGCCATCACCGCCAGAGGCGGCACCCAGGCGGAGCTTGGCTTCCAGATGGCGGCGAGCATCTATGACAACCGCGAGGACACGGAGCTCGGCACCACCTATACCATGGTCACCGACAACAACAGAGAAGTGCAGCGCAACAAGGTTGTCATCTTCTTCACCGACGGTCAGCCCGGCAACAACATCCTCAGCAACCAGTACACCGAGGCGAACGAGGTCGTTCGTGACGCCAAGACGGTCAAGGATATGGGTGCGAAGATCTTCTCCATCGGCGTCTTCGGCGAATCTGACGGCAACCCGCTGACCTATGTGGACGGTGAGACCAACGACGCGGACGTCGCGAAAGATTGGGAGTACGAGGGCGG
>CAMHRJ010000125.1 GCA_946187475.1 uncultured Clostridia bacterium
TCGGGAAATCCTCTTCGGTGAGTCTGCCGCGGGTGCGAATGGTCTTTTCCGCGTCATGGAGGGCGGAAAGCGTGTCAGCGCTGTTTCGTCCCCAGCAAACGCTGCGCCGCTGGCAGGAGACGCAGACCCGGTCGGCAGTGCGGTCGAATATTTTGGAAGGGTCCTCATCGTTTTCGGCTCTCGCGGTCGCCTCCTGGGCAACGTCATAGAGCGCCCGATAGGCGTGGGACATGCTGCCCACCTGCCCGGCAGTGTAGCGGCGGAGTCCGGACTCTCCCCTGCCGGCGCGCTGAGGCTGGACGAAGGAACCCAGAGACACCACAAAGGACTGCGGCACCAGGAGATAGGCAATGGACGAGACAGAGGCTTCGATGAGACCGGGCATTCGCAGAGCCTCCGCCGGAAGGCAGAACAGCACCAGCGCCTGCGTGATCAGATATGCCGTAAGAAAGATTGCCCTGTGGTGCTTATTGAAAAGCCCCGCCAACAGCGCTGCGATGGGATAAGCCGCGGTGAAATAGGCGTTGCCGCCCACACTGACGTCCATGCTGACGCCGATGACCACCCCCGCAGCCGATCCGCAGAGCGGCCCGCCGGTGGCGCAGAGGATCAGGAGCACCACTTGGGAGAGGATACGGCCCACGGAGATCACACGGAAGAGCAGAAAGCGGCTCAGTCCCATCAGAACGCAGGCCAGGGCAAACACTGTGGAGATGCTGCGCCAGATCTCCGCCGTGGGCGTATGGACATCCCGCTGGTCCAGAACATCCAGATCACACACCACCGCCGCTGCACACAGCAGCAGATAAAACCCCATCCGCACCACCAGCGGAACCGAAATTCCTCCGGTCATGAGATACAGTGAAAGCCGCGTCAGTCCATATGCCGTGCAGGCCAGCAGTGCCGGGAACCAGCGGGTACGGTAAAGGGTGTTTTCCCGCAGGAAGTAGGAAACGATGAACACCAGCACACAACCGCAGGACATCTGCGTTCCAGCCAGGAACCCGAACCCGGCGAAATACCCCACCATACAGCCAAGCAAACAGAGAAATCCTCCGGCGCCATAACCCAGCGCAGTCAGGATGGCGGTGCCAAAGGGCGCCGGAGCATTCGCAACCCGGGCTGCGGACAAAATCAGGCCCAGCCCAAAACACATCGCCAGCTCCGCCCAATGGGGCGCGTGCAGCATTCTCATCCATCTGGCCGTGGCGCGCAGCTGCTCCTGCTCCGGCCGAATCGCCTCCTGAACTGCCAATGAAGTTCCCTCCCGGAATGAAGTTTCGTCGTGTCCTCCATTATAGATATTATGGAAACCAAAACCTGTCATTCCGTGGTGTCGCAGATTGGGAGTTTTAAAGAGCGAGGCTCTGCCGAGATCGTACTCCGGCAGAGCCATTGCTTATTCCATTTTCGCGTCGCCGCGATCGGTGACAACTTGATAGCCAATGCGCTCCATGCGCTTTTCCATGCAGCCGTGACACTCCGCAGCCTCGTCCCCGGTGCAGATCTTGCCGTCGTACAGCAGATACTTCCCGCGAACATTGGTGGGTGATAGATTCGGCATGACCACGTTGGCCCCGGCCAGGATCCCCTTTTCCCGGCCCAACGGATGAATGGTACCCAGGGCCGTGGTGGCGGGCAGCAGCACCTTCGGAAACATCAGGCGCAGGATGCTCAGCAGCTGCAATGTCAATTGATAGCTGCCCCGGGGCCGGTCCCGGAAGGGCGTGTCCTGATGAGGCAGAAACGGCCCGATGCCGATCATATGGGGCACCAGCTCCTGCAGGAAGCGCAGATCCTCGATCAGGTATTCCGTTGTCTGCCCCGGAGCGCCCACCATCATGCCGGCGCCGATCTGGTAGCCGATCTCCCGGAGGGTGAACAGGCATTCCTTCCGGTTGCGGATGGAAAGCTCCGGCGGGTGCAGCACGGCGTAGTGCTGCTCGTTTGCGGTCTCGTGGCGCAGCAGATAGCGGTCCGCCCCGGCATCATAAAGCGCCTGGTAGCTCTCGCGGCTGCGCTCGCCGATGGAGAGTGTGATGGCACAGTCGGGAAAGCGTCTGCGAATCTCTGCAACCAGTGGGACCATGCGTTCGTCCGTATAGTATGGGTCTTCCCCGCCCTGGAGCACGAAGGTACGAAAGCCCAGCCCGTAGCCCTGCTCACAACAGGAGAGAATCTGTTCCTCCGTCAACCGATAGCGCTGGGCATTTGCGTTACCGCAGCGGATGCCGCAATAGTAACAGTTGTTCCTGCAGTAGTTGGTAAACTCGATCAGTCCGCGCAGATAGACCGCCTTGCCATATTCCCGCTCTCGGACTTCCCGGGCGGCGGCGTAGAGAAATTCTGCGTTCTCCGGCGTCAGATCGCCCAGCAGCAGGGCAAATTCGGCATCTGTCAGGTCACCGGTTCGCGCGAGCTTTTCAATGATAGACTTCATACCTGAATGTCCTCATAGCCCGGCAGCATGGCGATGCTGCGATTCAGGATGCCCCGGAAATACGCAATGAAAATGCCGTAGTTCGTGATGGGAATGCTCTGATCGTCGGCGGATTTCATGCGATACTGCACCTCTTTGGCGTTGAGCATGCAGCCGCCGCAGTGGATGACCATTCGATAAGGCGAAAGGTCTTCCGGGAAATCCCGGCCGGAGCTGGTGGCAATGTTCAGATCTTTACCGGTGCACTGCTTCAGCCAGCGCGGAAGCTTCACCGTGCCGATGTCGTCGCACTGGCGATGATGGGTGCAGCCCTCGGAGATCAGCACCGTGTCACCGTCCTCCAGCGTCGGAATCGCCCGCACGCCTTTCACCGCCGCGTCCAGCAGGCCCTTGTAGCGGGCCATGAGGATGGAAAAGCTGGTGAGCGGAATGTCCGGCGGCAGAATTGCGTCCACCTTCTCAAAGACCTGACTGTCCGTGATGACCATGGCGGGTTTCGTGCCCAGCTTTCGGAGGGTGTCCGCAAGCTCCGTCTCCCGGGTGCAGACCGGCACGGCGCCGCAGTCGAGGATATCCCGCATGACCTGCTGCTGGGGCAAAATCAGGCGTCCTTTGGGTGCTGCCTTGTCGATGGGGATCACCAGCACCACGAGGTCCAGGGGCTTCAGCAGATCAGAGACCAGAGGCTGCTCAGTCAAAACACCCTCTCCCAGCTTGGCCAGCGCCTCCTTGCATGCCCAGATGTTGGTCTGTTCCGTGGCGCTGACGTAGATCTCATGCTCCCCGGGCGTCGGGACAGTCGAAAGCAAATCCGACTTGTTCCAGACAATCAGGTAGGGCAGCTCCTTTTCCCGGAAAAGGGAAAGCAGCTCATGGTCGCACTGCTGCATGCCTTCCAGCGCGTCCACCACCAGCACGGCCACATCCGCCCGGTTGAGCTCCTGGCGGGTCTTTTTCACACGCAGCTCGCCCAGAGAACCCACGTCGTCAAAGCCCGGTGTGTCCACAATAAGCACCGGGCCGATGGGCAGCAGCTCCATGGCCTTGCGCACAGGGTCCGTGGTAGTGCCTCGGGTTTCGCTGACCACCGCCAACTCCTGACCGGTGATGGCGTTCACCAGGCTGGATTTACCTGCATTCCGGCGGCCGAAAAAGGTGATGTGTACCCGCTCGCCGGAGGGGGTATCGTTCAAGCTCATAGGCTCGCTTCCTTTCGCAGAGCGTTGTAGTCCAAAGTAAAAAGGTTCTTCATAGATTTCCGGAAGCAGCGTCCGGAAAACGCTTCGTGGGGTAATTCTATCATTTTTACCCCGTTGGGGATGATCGGACGGTATAACGGGTCTGCAATCACCACTTTGGCATCCTGTAGGGCCGTTTCCGCTTCTTCCTCCCCCACTACGGGGATGACATTGCCGCCGGTAAGGTCTTCACAGCCCTCCAGAGGGCAGAGCACGGTTCCGGGCAGGTTCAGCGCTGCCAGAACGGAGCCCATGGTGACCGGCTCGCCGATGGCGAAGATGCCGGAGGTATCAGAACCGGCACGTTCCATCAGAGGAAACTGGTTTTCTCCGGTTTCCATGGTGTTGCGAAGAGCCGTTAAAACTGTTCCAGAAAAGCCCCCCAGCGGCACGCCGATCACATAGGGCGTACCAAAGCGCTCCCGAAGGACCTTCGCCGCCGGCAGTCCAAGAGCAGAGACCACCAGATTCACCGCAGCCTCGCCGGAATGGGCAAGGGTCTCCAGGGTGTCGCCCATGGCCCAGCAGGCGTTCACAGAAAGACCGGCCTGCTCCACTGCCCTGCGCAGAGCATCCGCGGAGCCTTCTGCTGCAAAATCCAGCGGCGTGACGCCCAGGAGGTTCACCGTGTTTGCTTTTTTCGCCTGCGGCGCCGTTACAAAACGCCGGGCGATCTCCGCCAGAGCCATTCCGGCGCCGGGCACATAGTCGTGCATCCCGTTGGTGGGAATGTAGAAGGTCGGGATGCCTGTGCGTGACTCGATGACGCGGCAGATGGCCTCAAAGTCCGTTCCGTTGAGAAACGGGATGGGCGAGTTCACCAGCGTGATGAACTTCGGGTGAAGGTTCTTGGCCGCGTCCACGGTATCGTCGATGAGCTTGTCATCGTTTCCGAAGACCGCGTCGATCTCCGCAAGGCCGGAGATGAAGATGAGACTGTCGTGGTCATACCATCTGGTCTCGTCGTGGGTGTTATAGGTGGAATTGCAGCCGGAGGGATCGTGGATGACCACCATGCCGCCCAGCTCAAACAGCGCCGAACAGACGCCGGAGACGTCGCCGGTGTAGCACGGGATGATGCGATAGCTTGTATTCATATGCAGCTGACACACCCCAATCCTTTGCGTGGAACGATGTCCCGGGTATCCTTTTCATTCTGGAAGGCGTCGATCATTTTATCACACAGGGAGCGAATGCCCGCATAGCCCCAAAGGCCGCCCGCCTGCACCACGTTCACGAAGTATGGCGTGGAGGTGAACCACGCGGCCTTCGGGCCAATGGCCAGGGTCTTTTCCGGCCGTTTCCGGTCCGCGACACGCTGCTCCGGCAGGATAATGGAGCGCAGCTCCAGATCGGGTGCATGCTCCTTCAGCCAGGAAAGCGCAGGCTGCTCCGCCTCGTCCACCGCGTCCAGATAGACCTCGGTGACGCGGAAACCATGAATCAGCAGGAGCTTGGCCAGCTCCAGCGGCCGTGGATGAAACAGCGAGTCGATGGCGATCGGCGTGTTGCCGATGATGGAGCGGGTATGCTCCAGTGCCGCATCACAAAGCCGCTGTTCCTCCGCAGCGTCAAGGGGCGGAATACCCAAAGCATCCGAAAGCGTATGAAGAGATTCTGCAATGCAGGTATAGTCGAAGCTCACCGGAAGATAATAGCAGGGCCGATTCAGCCGCTTTGCTGTCTGGCTAATGCCGAGTTTTCCGCCGGGGAATGTGACGAGGAAGGTCCCCCCTTCCGCAAGGCGCAGGAAATCGTCATAGGACTTGCAGTCCTGCAGCTCGCGAAGCGTATAGCCCCCGCTTGCCAGCAATCTGCGAATGTCCGAATCCGGCTCCAGAGCGAATTCCGAACCCAGCAGCGTAACGGTCTTTTCCTTTGCCTCACAGGGCTGCAGCGGGTCATACATGACCTTGCGCAGGCGCTGGTCCGGCGGGAGACCGTGCTTTTGCATGATGGGGTCCATCCACGCGGGGACGAAGGTAACGCTGGGGAATTCTGACTCCAGCGAGCGATAGATACTGTCCATGTCCACGCCCATGAAATGGTGCGTGCAGACTGGGAACACCACCACGCAGGGCGGCAGCTTCGGAAGCTTTCGCAGCACATCGGCGATGCCGTCCCGGGTGGCCTCCCAGACAGTGCCGTCCACCACGTCCTCCTCCCGGAGCAGGACGAAGGAAAAACGATCGGAGGCAGACATTTCCGCCGCCGTCAGCACCACACCGCGCATGCAGTTGACGCCGCAGACATAGATCTGGTGCACCTCGGGAATCTGCATGGCGATGTGGACGATATTCCAGTTTTCATGGACCGGCGGATTGAATTCCAGCTTCTGCGGAAAGAGCGGATCTCCCGCTTCTGCGGCAATTCGCGCCGTGGGGCCAAGACGCTTCAGCATAGCGGATCCTCCCCCAGAATGGCGTCCGCCAAGGAACGATAAGCAGCGGCCATTTCGCTGTCCGGAAAGGCCTCCAGAACGGTCTTTCCCAGTTCCTCGGCGTCGGTAACGACCTCCGAGCGAGGCAGAGACGCGATCACGCGACTGTGGAAATCCTCGCTCAGCTCCTGGACCTTGGCGTCCTCGTTTTTCACGTTCCGCCGGTTCAGAATAAAGCCGCCCAGCCGGGCGTAGCCGCGCTCCTTGAAGTTCTCAAGCGCCATGGCGATGTTGGCCGCCGCATGGATGGCCATGTTCTCACCGGAGGTGAGGATGTAGACCTCATCGGCATAGCCGCCCCGCATGGGCATGGAGAATCCGCCGCAGACCACGTCGCCCAGAACGTCATAGAGGACGATGTCCGGCGAATAGGTCTCGTAGGCGCCATAGTCCCGCAGCTTGTCCAGCGCGGTGATGATGCCGCGTCCGGCGCAGCCGCTGCCCGGCGTGGGACCGCCGGCCTCCACGCAGATGACGCCGAGATAGCCGATGCGTACCATGTCCTCCAGAGTGAAGGGCTGCTTTTTCCGCACCAGATCGAGCACAGAGGTCAGTTCTTCTCCACCGCGAAGTGCCAGAGTGGAATCAGCCTTGGGATCGCAGCCGATCTGCATGACACGCAGTCCGCGTTCGGCGAAAGCCACCGCCAGGTTGGAGACCGTGGTGGACTTGCCGATGCCGCCTTTGCCGTAAAACGCAAGTTTTTTCATGGTTTACTCCAGCTTT
>CAMHRJ010000126.1 GCA_946187475.1 uncultured Clostridia bacterium
ACCGAGACCGGCGACAAGGACACCGGCTCCGATACCGAGACCGGCGACAAGGACAAGGAAGACGAGACCAAGGAGCCCACGCTGGCCGAGCAGGTCGAGAATTCTCTGAAAGCTCTGCTGCCCAAGGGCGTTTACACCGATGAGACCGTCGCTGCCGTTGAGAAGGCCATCGCTGACTGCGAGAAGGCCGACGAGGCTGGCCAGGAAGCCGCTCTGAAGGCCGTTCTGGCTGCGATTGACAAGCTGGAGCTGAAGAAGCACTCCTTCAAGGACGTCAACGACGAGAACTGGTTCGATCCCGCCGTCGGCTTCGTTTCCGCGCTCAACCTCATGATTGGCACCGACAAGGAAATGACCACCTTTGAGCCCCACACCACCTGCGACCGCGCCATGATCGTTACCGTCCTCTATCGTCTGGAGGGCACCCCCGACGTGAAGGGCCTCAAGTGCAACTTCACCGACCTGACCGGCGACTGGTACAAGGACGCTGTCGTCTGGGCCGTCAACAACGGCGTCACCGTTGGCACCAGCGACACCACCTTCAGCCCCAACGATACCATCACCCGTGAGCAGATGGCTACCATGCTCTGCCGTTACCTCAACGGCAAAGTGAGCCCGACTCCCACCGGCGATGCTCTGACCGCTCTGCAGAAGGAAGCTGCCAAGCTCTTCAGCGACAGCGCTACCATTGCTGACTGGGCCCTGGAGTCCGTGCTGGCGATGAATGAGATGGAAGTCATGATCGGCGACAAGGCCGAGAAGGCCGGCCAGCTGCCCACCTTCCGCGCCAAGGATGGTATGGAGCGCGCTGAGTGCGCTCAGGTGCTCATGAACCTGCTGGCGCTGGTTCCCAACGGCTGGATCGCCGAGGAGGAGACCCCTGCTGACGAGACCAAGCCCGCCGACGAGACCAAGCCTGCTGACGAGACCAAGCCCGCCGACGAGACCAAGCCTGCCGACGAGACCAAGCCCGCCGACGAGACCAAGCCCGCTGACGAGACCAAGCCCGCTGACGAGACCAAGCCCGCCGACGAGACCAAGCCCGCCGACACCACCCCCGCTGAGGGCGGCGACACCACTCCCGCCGAGGGCGGCAACACCACTCCCGCTGAGGGCGGCGAGGGTTAATCCAAGTCTCATAAGTCAAATCCCCATAACATAGAAACACAGCCACCCATGGGTGGCTGTGTTTTTTCGTATCCATGTTTGCCGCCCGTCTCAGGCAGCGCGTTCATACCCCACCGTGACGGTGGTGCCGTCGGAAACGCAGACGATCGAGCCGTTCTGGTCCGTGCGGTAGATCTCTGACCCCGCGTCCGTCAGGCGGCTGAGGGTCTCCTCATGGGGATGGCCGTATTCATTGCCCGCGCCGCAGCTGATGACGGCGATCTCCGGGGAGGCGGCGTAGACCAGGCGGTAGCCCGTGGAGGCGCTGCTGCCGTGATGGCCCACCTTCAGCACCGTGCAGTCCACGTCGGCCCCGGCGTTCAGCAGAGAAGTCTCCTCGCCGTACTCCATGTCGCCGGTGAGCAGGAAGGACGTATCGCCGTACTCCACCCGGAGCACCAGACTCATGTCGTTGACGTTGTCCAGGCTCTCATAGTCGCCCAGGGGGCCCAGGACGGTGACCGTGGCGCTGCCCAGAGGGAAGGTATCTCCCGCCGCTGGGACCGTGATGCGCACCTTCGCGGTCTTGGCCGCCGCGGCAAAGGCGGTGAAATATTCGTTGTCGCTCTCCGTCACGGGGCTGTAAGCCGTGCGGACGGAGAAATTCTGCACCACCGTGGCCAGACCGCCGCAGTGGTCCCGGTGGGGATGGGTGGACACCAGATAGTCCAGGGTGGTCACGCTCTGCCGATGGAGGTAATCCACCACCGTCTGGCCCGCCTGTTCGCCGCCGGCGTCCACCAGCATGGACTGCTTGCCGCAGGTCAGCAGGATGCTGTCGCCCTGGCCCACGTCGATGAAGTGGACCGTCAGCCCGGAGCCGATGGCCGGGGAGGGAATCACCGCCTCACTGTCCTTCAGCTTCTGGTTGTTCAGGTTCCACAGGGTGCCCAGAATGCCGATGATCAGGGCCATCACGATGGCCGCAACATGGCCCCGGCGATTGCTTTCCGTTTGGTTTTGTCCCATGGGTGCACGCTCCCCGCTCCAGAATGGATTCATTTTCGCATATTTCCGGGGAAAATGCAAGGGAATCCACGGTTGATTTTCTGTCACAAAACGAGTACAATAAAGAATCAGACAAAACGCAAAGGAATGGATGAGCCTCTTGAGCAACGAAACCGAAAAAATCGAACAGCAGCCGAAACGGCGCAGCTATACCGCCGTGTGGCTGATCTGCGGCTTTTCCGTGGCGCTGGCTTTGGCCCTGCTGCTGAGCGTGGCCCTGGTTGGCCAGCTGGAGAACATCTTCCCCCGCATCCAGGTGCAGGAGATCAGTCTCGGCGGAAAAACCCAGGCCGAGGCCGCCGAAGCCCTCCGGGCGGCGGGCTGGGACGGCCCCGATCACACGGTGCTGACCGTCCAGCTCCCCGCCGGGGAGGAGATCGGCATTTCCGCCGGCACCGCCGGCTGGGTGACCGCCGCCGATGACGTAGCCCAGGCCGCCTGGAACTACGGCCGCGTGCAGGACCACCCCTTCTCCAACTTCCTGGCCTTCCTGGCCGTGGTCACCACCGGACTGGACCTCAGCGACAATTACGCCAAGGCCCCGGACGCCGACGCCATCCGCCAGACCGTGGACGCCGCCGTGGAGAAGGTCAACGCCGCCGTGGGCGACACCGTCATCGACAACACCCAGGACAATCAGGCCGTCTGCCTCTACAAGGGCGGCGAGCTGCTGATGCTGGACGCGGACACGGTCTATGACAGCGTCATGGAGGCCCTGGGCAGCTTCCAGCACACGCTGGACCTGGAGCCGGAGCTGGCCGCGGGCGCCGAGATCCGCGAAGTGGATATGGACGCCCTGGCCGCCGAGCTCTGCAAGGAGCCCCAGAACGCCTATTACGACGCGGCCACCCAGACCCTGATGCCCGGGCAGCCCGGCATGAGCTTCGACGTGGCGGAGGCCAAGCGCCTCTGGAACGAGGCCAAGCCCGGCGAGCTGGTGCGCATCCCCGCCGTCATCACCCAGCCGGCGCTGATGGAGGTGGATGAATCCATGCTCTACGCAGACCTGCTGAGCATCAAGACCACCTACCTCTCCGGCAGCAGCGCAGCCCGCATCGGCAACATCACCCTGGCCGCCTCCAAGATCAACGGGACGGTGCTCATGCCCGGCCAGACCTTCTCCTACAACGAAGCCCTGGGCCAGCGTACCACCGCCGCGGGCTTCCAGGCCGCCGGCGCCTACGCCAACGGCCAGGTGGTCCAGGAGGTGGGCGGCGGCATCTGCCAGGTGAGCTCCACGCTGTATTACTGCGCCATGACCGCGAACCTCCAGATCGACGCCCGCACCAACCACTACTTCAACGTGGGCTATATCGAGCCCGGCATGGACGCCACCGTCAGCTGGGGCGGCCCGGAGTTCAAGTTCACCAACAACCGCACCTTCCCCATCGCCATTCACGCCTACGTCTCCGGCGGCGGCATCACGGTGGAGATCTGGGGCACGGATGTGGACGGCACCTCCGTGCGCATGACCTACTACCAGAACGGCATGTCCGTGACCACCTACCGCGGGGTCTACGACCGGGACGGCAACCAGATTTCCAACAATCAGGAGGCCTACAGCCTCTACCACGTCCACGAGTGATTCCCGCCTGCTCAACAGCGCACCCGCACCCGGGTGCGCTGTTTTTTTGCCCCGGGGAGACTTTGGTGAATATGCACAAATTTCTGGCAAAATTTGGGGTTTGTTTGATAATAAACAATCAATTCGTGCCGTGCAGTCACCCAGTCGATTATACAACGGACTAAAATTTCCAATCGGCAATTTTTTAGGTGGAATTTCGTGATATAGTCGGTTTATTATGATGCATGATATGATTATTATATGTTACAAGGAGAGGGTAGGTGAATACAAATGGCAATGGATTATCAGCTCATCGGACAGCGGATCGCTGCCCGCCGCAGACAGCTCCAGCTGAAGCAGTCTGAGGTCGAAGAGCGCGCGGATCTGGGCTATAAGTATCTGTCCAACATCGAGCGCGGGGTGTCCATCCCCTCCATCGAAGTCATCATGCGTCTGGCGAAGGTGCTGCATACCACGCCGGACGAGTTTCTCGTGGGCGCGGAGCTGCTGCCCCAGAACGAGCGATGGCATTCCGTTGCCCAAAAACTGCAGCGCATGGACGAAAAGCACCTCATGCTCGCAGAGGCGCTGATCGACGTGGTGGCGCTGCAAAATATGTGAAAAAATAAACGCTCAGTGTGCCTGCACTGGGCGTTTTTCGTTTTTGTCATTTGGGAACATCTTTTCACCCGCACATGCAAAGAGATCAAACGAGAGAGGAAGGAGGGTATTCATTATTTCATTGAGATCCTCGGGTGAAGGCATTGATTCGTAATTCTCCGGAAGTCGCTGCCGCCTCCGGCGGAGGACTCCGGCATTTGGGAGGAAAATATTATGACTGCACTTATCGCTTCGCTGCCCATTCTTCTGGTCATCGTGCTGATGCTGGCCTTCAACTGGCCGGCCAAGCGCGCGCTGCCTCTGGGCTGGGTCGTGGCGGTCGTGATCGCCCTGCTGTACTGGAAGCAGGACTTCACCACCGCCGGCGCCTGGGCGCTGGACGGCTTCCTGGAAGCCATCGGCACCCTGGTCATCATTCTCGGCGCCATCCTGATCATGAACACGCTCAAGCACTCCGGCGCTGTGACCGCCATCCAGCGCGTGTTCAACAACGTGAACCCCGACCGCCGCATCCAGGCCATCATCGTGGGCTTCGTGTTCGCCGCCTTCATCGAGGGCGCAGCCGGCTTCGGAACCCCCGCCGCGCTGGCGGCTCCGCTGCTGATCAGCCTGGGCTTCCCGCCCCTGTGCGCCGCCATCGTGGCCCTGATCTATAACAGCGTGCCCGTGGTCTACGGCGCCGTCGGCACCCCCACCAACACCGCTGCCACCATCGTGAGCCAGGCCGTCACCGACATGGGCGCCGACCCTGAGGCTTACCGCATGGCCCTGACCAAGTTCTCCGCCATCAGCCAGGCCACCTGCGCCCTGTTCATCGTGTTCTTCGGCGTGTATGTCATGTGCAAGATGTTCGGCAAGAACAAGTCCGGCAAGGAAGCCTGGGCTGCCCTGCCCTTCGCCCTGTTCACCGCCGTGGTATTCGACGTGGTCTTCCTGGTTCTGGCCATCTTCTTTGGCCCCGAGTTCCCGTCTCTGATCGGCGCCATCATCACCCTCTTCATCGTCATCGTCGCCGCTCGCGCCGGCTTCCTCTGTCCCAAGAAGGTTTGGGACTTTGAGCCCCGCAGCGAGTGGGACGCCAGCTGGCTGTCCAAGCAGGAAGTCAAGCAGGACGTGGACAACGGCATGTCCGCCGTCGTCGCCTGGGTTCCCTACGTGCTCATCGCTCTGATTCTGGTGGGCACCCGCCTGAACTGGTTCGGTCTCAAGACCCTCCTCACCGGCGACGCCTTCAAGGTCAGCATCCACAACATCCTCGGCAACGAGAACGTCAACTGGACCTGGAACTGGGGCTGGTGCCCGGGCGTGTTCCCGTTCATCCTCGTGTGCATCCTCACGTTCTTCATCCACAGAATGCCCGGCGCCAAGGTCAAGGAGGCCTTTGTTGACACCTTCAAGCAGACCACCGGCGCGGCCATCGCCCTGTTCTTCGGCGTGTCCATGGTCTACATCTACCGCAACACCGGCATGAACGCCGCCCTGACGGACAAGTCCATGCTCTACGTCATGGCCGAGGCTCTGGCCAACATCTTCAAGGGCGCTTACATCATCATCGCTCCCATCATCGGCGTGCTGGGCGCCTTCATGTCCGGCTCCAACACCGTCTCCAACACGCTGTTCGCCGGTCTGCAGTTCCAGACCGCGCAGCTCGTGAAGATGAGCCCGGTCCTGATCGTCGCCCTGCAGAACATCGGCGGCGCCGCGGGCAACATGATCTGCGTGAACAACGTCGTCGCTGCCTGCGCCACCACCGGCACCATGGGCAACGAGGGCAAGATCATCCGCACCAACGCCCTGCCCTGCCTGATCTACTGCATCATCGCCATCCTGGTTCTGGGCGGTCTCATCCTGGCCGGCGCCGACCCGCTGGGTCTGGTGGAAATGGCCGGCTGAGGCCCAACGCTCTGACCAAACCAAGCAACCAAGGAACTTTCAACTGGAGGTATTTATTATGATTCATCTGTCTTTTGAGCAGGAAAAACAGCTGATTCAGGGTCTGTGCAAGGCTCTGAACGTGGAGGAAGTCGACGCCCACTATCTGTCCGAGGTCGTCACCCACTCCGACTTCACCGGCACCTATTCCCACGGCCTGTCCCGTCTGTGCATCTATCTGCGCCAGTACATGGCCAACGCCCTCATTCCCCAGCCCGACTTCAAGTGCGTCAGCGACAAGGAAGGCTCCCTGGTCTTCGACTGCGGCGGCGGCTCCGGCATCGCTGCGGTGAACCGCGTCTATGACGAGGTCCTCAAGCGGGCCAAGAAGTACGGCGTGGCTGCCGGCGTGGGCCGCAACAGCGCCAACATCGGCTGCGGCGCCTACTATGGCCACCGCATGGCCGAGGACAACATGATCGGCATCGTGGTCTCCAACACCTATCCCTGCCAGGCTCCCTTCGGCGGCGCGGACCGTCTGATCGGCACCAACCCCATCATCCT
>CAMHRJ010000127.1 GCA_946187475.1 uncultured Clostridia bacterium
CATCAACATCCCCCAGGAGAGCGTCACCATCCCGGAGACCATCGACGGCGTGCGCGCGGTGATGCAGATGCAGCAAACCAGTGCCGAGGCTACCGAGGCCACCAACCGGAACCTGAACATCGGCCGCTTCAAGAGGTAAGGAGGGCGCCATGCGATTTGGGATCCGTACCCTGGACGAGGTTTCCGTGCGGGGGAAAACCGTTCTCTGCCGGGTGGACATCAACCAGCCCGTGGACCGGGCCACCGGCACCCTGAAAAGCATCAACCGCATCCGGGCCTGCGTGCCCACGGTGCGGGAGCTTGCGGACAAGGGAGCAAAGCTGGTGCTGCTGGCCCATCAGGGAAGCGACATCGAATATAAAAACTACTATAGCACCAAGCCCCATGCCGCTGTACTGACTCAGCTGCTGGGCCGGGAGGTCAAGTGGATCGACGATGTGTGCGGTCCCGCTGCCCGGGAAGCCATCCGCGGCCTGAGGGAAGGGGAAATCCTGCTGCTGGACAACGTCCGTTTTGTGGCGGAGGAGCAGACCCTCTTTGAACAGAAGCTGCGCCTGAGCCACGTTGAGCAGGCCAAGACCCAGGTGGTGGAAAAACTCGCTCCTCTGGCAGACCTCTATGTGTGTGACGCCTTTGCTGCCGCCCATCGGGATCAGCCGAGCCTCTGCGGCTTTGAGCAGGTGCTTCCCTCCGCCATGGGCCGGCTCTTTGAGCAGGAATACTGTGCGGTGTCCCAGGTGATGGAGCAGCCGGAGCGGCCCTGCGTGTTCGTGCTGGGCGGCGCCAAGATCGCCGACGCGTTCCAGATGATGGAGACGGTACTCTCCCGGGGCGTAGCGGACACGATCCTCACAGGGGGCCTTGTGGGAAACATCTTCCTGGCCGCCGCCGGCAGCGGCATCGGCCAGGGCAGCCTGGACTTTATCTACAAATCCAATTACGGAGAATTCATCGAGAAGGCGAAGACCCTGTATATGCGCTACGGCGGCAAGATCCAGCTGCCCAAGGACCTGGCCTGGGTGAAGGACGGCAAACGCCAGGAGGCTCTGGTGGGCGAAATCCCGGCGGAAATCGCCGCGGTGGATGTGGGCTATTGGACGGCCAAAACCTACCGGGAGGCCATCCTCTCGGCGGGCACGGTGTTCGTCAACGGACCCATGGGCGTCTTTGAGCAGGTGGCAAGCGAGTACGGTACCAAGGCCGTGTGGCAGGCTATTGCCGATACCAAGGGGTACACCGTTCTGGGTGGGGGCGACAGCATCACCGCCACGGAAAAGTACGAGCTGACGGAAAAAATGGGCTATATCTGCACCGGCGGCGGCGCGCTGATCCGCTTTTTGAGCGGGGAGGAGCTGCCCGTGGTGCGGGCGCTGCGCCATGGCTCCGCCATTCCCGAGAAGGGAGCATGAAATGGACGAGAACAGAAAACTGAAAGCCTTTGCCTGCCAGATTCGCATGGCTGCTATTGAAGCCATCCACGCCATTGGCTCGGGCCATATCGGCGGCGCGCTGAGCATTGCGGATGTGCTGGCCGTGCTTTACGGCAGAGAAATGCGCTATGATCCCCAAGATCCCAAGTGGCCAGAGCGGGACAAGCTGGTTTGCTCCAAGGGCCATGCAGGACCTGCCGTGTACGGCACCCTGGCTCTGAAGGGCTTTTTCCCCTATGAGGAGCTGAAGACCCTGAACCGACCGGGTACCCGCCTGCCCAGCCACTGTGACCGCAATAAGACCCCCGGCGTTGATATGACCACAGGCTCCCTGGGGCAGGGCGCCTCACTTGCTGCCGGTATGGCCCTTGGGGACAAGCTGCGGGACAGGGACAGCCGCGTTTTCCTGATCCTGGGAGACGGGGAAAGCAACGAAGGCCAGGTTTGGGAGGCGCTGGCTTTTGCCTGTGCCAAAAAGCTTGGAAACCTGGTCGTTCTGCTGGACTGGAACAAGCGGCAGTTGGACGGCTGGACCCAGGACGTCTACCCCATGGGGGACTTTGTTCAGAAGCTGCAGGCTTTCGGCTTTGACACCGTGAAGGTAAACGGCAACGACATCGATGAGCTGGTCCCGGCTCTGGAACGCACCAGAGCCGGCGGTGAACGGCCCTATGCCATTGTGCTGGACACGGTGAAGGGCGCAGGCGTGCAGGAAGTGGCCGAAAAGGTTATGAACCACAGCCTGCCGGTGAGCGATGAGCAGTACGAGCGCTGGACCAAGGCGTTGGAGGCTGAAAAACAGGCCTGGGAGGTGGAAGCATGAAGATCGTATATGACGGCAGCATGGATCCCCGCCTCTGCAAGAGCGTGCTGGGGGAGACCATCCCTGCCTTGGCTGCGGAGGACCCTGACTTTATCTATCTGGATGCTGACCTGATGAACTGCATCGGCACCGCCAAGTGGGCCGCTGCCAATCCAGACCGCGCGATCAACTGCGGCATTGCTGAGGCCAACATGATCGGCGTGGCCTGCGGCCTGGCCGCTGCGGGCTTCAAGCCTATGGTGCATACCTTCGGACCCTTTGCCTCCCGCCGCTGCTACGACCAACTTTTCCTTTCGGCTGGCTACGCGAAAAACGACATCACCATAATCGGAACCGACCCAGGAGTCACCGCCGCCATGAACGGCGGGACTCACATGCCCTTTGAGGACATGGCGCTTTACCGGGCCATTCCCGGCGCCACTGTGATCGATGTTACCGACCCCACCATGCTCATAAGCGTCCTGCGCCAGTGCAAGGATCGCCCGGGGGTGAAGTACATCCGCGTGGGACGTAAGAGCTATGCCAAGGTCTATGCGGAGGGAAGCGAGCTGCCCATTGGCAAGGCCGTGACGCTGCGGGAGGGCACGGATGTTGTGATCTTCGCCTGCGGCATTCTGGTCCATGAGGCCATGCAGGCCGCCAAAACCCTGGAGGAAGAGGGCATCAGCGCCGCAGTGGTGGACTGTTTTACCGTGAAACCCCTGGACGAGGAGGCTGTGCTGGCCTGGGCCGGAAAGACCGGCGCCGTGGTCACAGCGGAAAATCACAACCGGATCGGCGGCCTTACTTCTGCTGTGAGCGAGCTGCTGGCCCGCCGCTGCCCCACACCGCTGGAGGCGGTGGCTGTGGAGGATTGCTTCGGCGAGGTGGGTCCCCAGGGCTATCTGCAGCAGCGCTTCGGCCTCACAGCGGAGCATGTGACCCGTGCTGCGCGGGAGGCCGTGAAGAGGAAACAGACGAAATGAAGCTGGAATTCGGAATGGGCAGCGGTGTGCAGACTGTGGAGCTGCCCGAGAAGAACCTGATGGGGGTGCTGCGGGCAAACGCGGCCCCCGCCATCGCCTCGGAGGAGGAAGAAGTGCGCCGGGCCTTGCGGGAGCCTGTGGGATCGCCGCGTCTGAGGGAGATCCTTCATCCCGGCCAGACTGTTGCCATCATCACCAGCGATCTGACCCGGCCCATGCCCACGGCCAAGGTGATGCCCCCGCTGCTGGATGAGCTCTATGCCGCGGGGATCCGGCCGGAGGATATCACGCTGGTCTTTGCCCTGGGCAGCCACCGACATCAGAGTGATGAGGAGAAGCGTCGCCTGGCGGGGGAGAGAGCCTGGCGGGAGATCCGCTGCGTGGACAGCGATCCGGCCGATTTCGTGCACCTGGGCGTCACCAAGGCGGGAACCCCGGTGGATATTACACGGGTTGTGGCCGAGGCGGATCGGAGGATCTGCCTGGGGAATGTGGAGTACCATTATTTCGCCGGCTATTCCGGCGGGGCCAAGGCGATCATGCCGGGCTGCTCCACAAGGGCGGCCATTCAGTCGAATCACTCCATGATGGTGCGCCCGGAGGCCTGCGCCGGAAATCTGGAAGGAAATCCCCTGCGTATGGACATCGAGGAGGCCGGGGCCATCTGCGGGATCGACTTTATCCTGAATGTGGTGCTGGGCGAGCACAAGGAGATCCTGTGCGCGGCTGCAGGAGACGTGACAGCAGCTCATCGGAAGCTCTGCGCTTTTCTGGATACCATCTATCTCAAGCTCCTTGACAGGCCGGCGGACATCGTGATCGTGAGCCAGGGTGGAGCGCCAAAGGACCTGAACCTGTACCAGACCCAGAAGGCCCTGGACAATGCCCGCCACGCGGTGCGCCAGGGCGGCATCATCATCCTGATCGGCTCCTGCCGGGAGGGTCTGGGCGAGCGGGTATTTGAGGAGTGGATGACTACATCCCCCTCACCGGAGGCCATGATCGAACGCATCGGCAGGGATTTCCAGCTGGGCGGGCATAAGGCCGCAGCCATTGCCATGACCCTGCGGAAGGCCAGGGTCTGCCTGGTATCGGACCTGGAGGAGGAGTTTGTGCGCTCCATTTTCCTCAACCCCATGCCCTCGGCCCAGGAGGCGCTGGACGCCGCCTTCCGGGAGCTTGGCGCAGACGCCAGCGTTCTGGCCATGCCCTTTGGAGGCTCTACGCTGCCCAGGATCCGTAACTGAATCGAAAGAAGGAAATGCTATGAATATCGGCTATGAAGAAGAGGTGCGCCTGGTTCGCGGCATTCTCACCGCCTCGGACTTTCCGGAGGAGGACGCGGAGATCATTGCCAAGGTCATCGCCCACTCGGACTTTACCGGCGTGTATTCCCATGGCCTGTCCCGCCTGACCCGCTATCTGCGTCAGATCAAGGCAGGCTCCCTGAACAACAAACCCAGATTTGAAAAAATACTTGACAGCGGCGCCGTTTTGGTGTTCGACTGTGATAACGGCTCCGGAATCGTTTCTGTAAACAAGGCATATGACCTGGCGAAGGAAAAGGCCAGAGAATTCGGCATTGCCATGGCAGTAGGACGCCACAATGCCAACATCGGCTGCGGCTCCTATTACGGGTGGCGCGCCGCTGCGGACGATATGGTGGCGCTGGTCTGCTGCAACACCTATGCCTTCACCTCGCCTTTCGGCGGGGCTGACCGGCTCATCGGCACGAACCCCATCATCCTGGGCGTTCCGGCGGGGAAGGAGTATCCCATCGTGATGGACATCTCCACCACCTGCGTGGCCATGGGCAAGATCCAGGCGGCCGAGCGGGAGGGCCAACCCATTCCCGCGGAGTGGGCCAAGGACTATGACGGCGCTCCCACCACGGACCCCGGAAAGGCCTTCTCCCTGTCTCCCATCGCGGGGCATAAGGGCTATGGTCTGGCTGTAATGGTGGACGTGCTCAGCACCATGTTCTCCGCCGCCTGCTTCGGCACGGATCTGGGCCTGTTCTCCAAGCTGGAAAAGGAAAACACCGGCTTTTGCGTGATCGTGATCGATCCCGGCAAATTCATGCCCATCGAGCAGTTCAAGGACGAGGTGGACCGCTATGTGCGCATGATGAAGGATGGACGCAAGGCTCCCGGCGTGCAGGAGATCTTCCTGCCGGGCGAGATCGAATATCGGAAATTTGATGAGATGAAAAAGACGGGCTTTGCGGTGAGCGAGGCTCTGGCTCGGGAACTGACGGAGCTTTCCATCAGCCTGGGCGCGGTGGAGGAGGGGACCGACTTCGCCGGATTGGTTGCACATTTTAACGCTTGAAAAGGGAGGAAGAAAGGGATGTTTGACCCCAAAACTGTTTTTCTCGGCATTGCGCCCATCGGCTGGTGCAATGATGATATGCCTGAGCTGGGCGCGGAGAACACCTTCAAGCAGACGGTCAGCGAGATGGCCCTGGCGGGCTTCACCGGCTGTGAGATCGGCAACAAATACCCCAGCGATCCTGTGGAGCTGAAAAGGCAGCTGGACCTGCGCGGCATGCGCATCGCCAGCCGCTGGTTCTCCTCCTTCCTGCTCACAAAGCCCTATGAGGAGGTGGAGGCAGACTTCATCCGGGAGCTGGACTTCCTCACGGCTGTAGGCGCCAACCGCATCAATGTCAGCGAGCAGAGCTACTCGATCCAGGGGAAGACGGAGGTTCCCATTCTCACCGGCGGTCACAAATATGTGATGAGCGATGCCGAGTGGGACCGCTTCTGCGACGGACTGAACAAGCTGGGAAGGGTAGCCCGGGAGCGGGGCTTCAAGCTCTGCTTCCACCACCATATGGGCACTGTGGTGCAGACCTCGGAGGAGACAGACCGCATGATGGCCAATACCGACCCTGAGGCCGTCTTCCTCTGCTATGACACCGGCCACTTCACCTTCGCCGGCGAGGATCCCCTGGCCATGCTGAAAAAATATGTGGACCGGGTGGGCCATGTGCATCTGAAGGACATG
Source organism: uncultured Clostridia bacterium (assembly GCA_946187475.1). Lineage (GTDB taxonomy): Bacteria > Bacillota > Clostridia > Oscillospirales > Oscillospiraceae > CAG-103. Next base: position 6,228 of record CAMHRJ010000127.1, read on the forward strand.
CGTCTCAGCGTAGTGGAGGAGGCCAGAAAGAACAACTGGAGCTTTCTCACCGCCGTGCGCAACGGCGCCTTCACCGTTCCCGGCGACGGCGACGTGAATTTCGATCCCGTGTTTCAGGTGCTGAGCGAGGCAGGCTATCAGGGCTGGCTGCTGGTGGAAGCCGAGCAGGACCCGGCCAAGGCCGATCCGCTGGAGTATGCCATCAAGGGGCGGCGCTATATCCGCGAGCATACCGGACTGTGAGGCAAGCATGACTTACCTGAATAAGAACACCGAGCTGCAGCGGGGCTACAATCCTTATATCGACACCGCCGAGGACGATTACGGCACCATGATGGACGTGGGCCTGCTGCTCATGGAAGAAGGGGACACCTTCTCCATCTGCGAGGAAGAGAAGGAATGCGCGGTGCTGCTTTTCCAGGGCGCGGTGGAGATCGCCTGGAACGACAAGGCCGTGGAGGCCGAACGTCCGGACTGCTTCCACCACGAGGCCTACTGCCTGCTGGCACCCCGGCGCACCCCCATCCGGCTCACCGCCCGCTGCCACAGCGAGATCTACATCCAG
>CAMHRJ010000128.1 GCA_946187475.1 uncultured Clostridia bacterium
CCTCACGGGCACGGGCTACTTCGATCTGGTGGCCTATGAGAAGTTCCACAACGGTGAGATGACCAACTACATCCCCACCGATGAGGAGATCGCCGCCAACCTCGCCCGCCTGCCCAAGATTCCCGAATAAGACAACACGCAAAAAGCACCTGTTTCCGATGGAAACAGGTGCTTTTTTTATATGTTCAGAGCTTTGCGATAAATGGCGAGGCTGCTGTCGCTGAAGGCGGTGAAGACTACCTTCATGGGGCTGGCATGCTCCTGCAGCCAGGCTCGAACCGTGGAGACGGCGATCTGGGCGGCGGGCTCCTTCGGAAAGCCGAAGACCCCGGTGGAGATGGCGCAGAAGGCCACGCTTTCGCAGCCGTTTTCAGCAGCCAGGTCCAGACAGGCCCGGTAGCAGGAGGCCAGCAGCGCTCGGTGCTCGTCTGTCAGCGGCCCATCCACGATGGGGCCGACGGTGTGGAGGACATATTTGCAGGGCAGGCTGCCCGCCGGTGTGATTTTGGCCCGGCCGGGCGGTTCCTCGCTGCCCTGGGCCTCCATGAGGGCGCTGCAGGCGTTGCGCAGGCGCAGGCCCGCAGCGCTGTGGATGCAGTTGTCCACGCAGTTGTGCAGGGGCCGGAAGCAGCCCAGCAGTTGGGAATTGGCGGCGTTCACAATGGCGTCGCAGGAAAGCGTGGTGATGTCTCCCTGCCAGAGGTAAAGGCTCCCGTCCACGGGGGTCAGATCCTCCAGCCGGGTGACGCCCCGCTCCGCCAGTTCTGCGCGGAGATAGGCGTCCTCGATCTCCACATACTCCGCGCTCAGCGGCGCCGGCATGCGCACATTCATCAGCGAGCGCAGCAGGTCCTTCTGCCCCGGGGCGTCATCGGGGACGGCCACGCCCCGGTAGCGGGGCTGCTCCCGCAGGAGCGCGTCAATGAGCCAGCGCCGCTTTTCTGTCTGGGTCATGGCTGGCTCAGGAGGCTTCCGGCAGGTCGGTAATGCTGTCGCCGAAGCCGGAATAGGCCGCGCCCTTTACGATCATGTTGGGAATCACGTCCAGCGCTTCCTGATCCTCTGCAATCTCCGCCGTTCCTTCGAAGGTGACCGCATAGGAGAAATAACCCTGGTCCAGAAGCACCGTCAGGCCATCGTCATCACTCCAGTAGGAGCCGCCGCCGGTGTAGCCGGCGTCGATCAGCTCCTGGCCGGTCTTCCCTGCCAGCGAATCCAGCTCCTCCTGGGAGAGCACATAGCTCGAAAGATCCTCTACGCTGACGAGCGGCAGCTCGCCGATGGCCTCCAGCAGCTTCTGCTCCTTCTCATCCTCCTCCAGGGTGTCAGAGAACTGGATTTCATCGATGGTTTCGTTGAGCTCCGGCGTCAGATCGGCCACAACGCGGGTGGGAATGCCGTTGTTATCAAAGGCATAGACGTAGTGCTCCTCGTTCCAGGTTGCGGCATACATGGCATCCTGGCCTGCACGCAGCGCGTCGCCCAGGGTGGTGAGCTCGCCGGACTGGGCGTCCGCAGAGCCCGCAGGGGCTGCGCTGTTGCCGCAGGCGGCCAGGGCGAAGACCATCAGCGCTGCAAGAAGCAAAGTCAAAAGCTTTTTCATAGGATTACCTCATTTCAAAGAGAATGTATGAAATCAGTTCCAGCCCAGGAAGCAGTTCTGGCTTTCCACCTCGGCATAGAGCATGGCGCCGTGGCCCTCGGTTCGGAAGACCCGGATGACGCCCTCCATGGGCGTGCCCTTGGCCTCGGGAACCAGCTCGGTGAAGCACTCCTCCAGATCGTTCAGAGCCTCGTCGTGATACTCGCAGTCATCCTCGTCCTGGTGGATGGCGGTGTAGAAGGTGCCCGCCTCCACAAGGTCCTGGAAGAAGTGGCTGCCATAGCTCAGCTCCGGCACCAGACCGCGCTCGTTGTAGCTGACCTCGGAGACCGAGACGAAGTGGCAGATCTCCATGAAGTTCACCGGAACGCCCAGGCTGATGGTGCTGGTGCCCCAGCGTCCCGGTCCCAGCAGGACGGCGTTCTTGCCCCGCAGGAGCTGGTTCAGCGCACCCACGGTGCGGGCCACCTGGTACTTCTGCTGGGGCGGGAGGTCCAGATAGGGCCGGGCGGAGACGTGGACGATGTAGTCCACGGGCTGGCACATGTTGCCGCCCATGAAGTTGCCGCTGATGCGGTACAGGAGCTTGCTGACCTCCGGGGCGCTCATGGCGCTGCCCACGCCCTTGGTCTGCAGCGGGCGGCACTGGAGCAGGTTGATGCGGTAGTTCGCCTCCGGGCCGGGCCGGAAGTTGCAGGCATACTCGATGTCCACCGGGTAATCATATTTCTCCGCCAGCAGGCTGAGGATGTGGGTCATGTCCTGGGTGAACTCCGTCTGCCACAGGAGCTTTTTGAAGGAGAAGATCTCCGGCGGGGTTTCCCGGATGCCCAGCTCTCGGAAGCGGTTGATGGTGGCCATGTCCACCTCGGTGAAGAGGGACATGTCCGCCTTGAGCTCACTGCGCTGGATGGTGGTGCAGGGAATGGTGGTGAAGGCGTTGCTCTCCAGGTCAATGACGTCCGCGTTGTGCTGGGAATAGCGATACTCATCGCCGTAAGCGCAGGTCAGCGGCGCCCGGGGATTGTCCAGACTGATGAGCCGGGCGTAGTCGTCGGCCTCCCGGTCCACGGCGCGGGTGCCCATGCCGAAGACCAGACGCAGCATGCCCTTGTTCTCCCGGCCCACGTTGGCGCGGTTGATGTAGAGGTTCTTGGAGTGGCCCACGCCGCCCATGTGGGGATAATAATACTTGCCGTGGCAGTCGCCGGAGACGCGCATGACCAGCAGGGCCATCTGCTCGTCCCGCTCCAGGAGGTTGCGCTCGGCGCGGTAGCGGATGGCGTCCTCGTTCATGGTGCTGCAATAGACCGTGCGCACCGCCTGCTCAAAGACCTCGTAGCGCTCCTCCAGAGAGCCCTGGTTGGCGCAGAAGACGCTTTCGTACTTGCCGGCGAAAGCGTTGCCGAAACCGTCCTCCAGCAGGGAGCTGGAGCGGACGATGATGGGACTCTGGCCGAAGTACTCCAGCATGGAGAGGAACTGCTCCCGGGTGCGGCGGTCGAACTTGCCGTGCTGCAGCCGCTCCACGATCTCGGGCGCCACCTTCAGGTAGTCCTCGGGGTCGTTCATCTGCTTGCGCAGATGCCAGCAGTCGTTGTCCACGAAGTAGGTATAGAACACATCCGCGCCGATGTAATAGGAGTCGTGAGGCTCCAGCCGGCGGGCGAAAAACTCAGGGTCGTTGTCCCGGATGACGTTTCGGGCCAGCAGCATGCCGGCGGCCTTGCCGCCGATGCAGCCGGTGCCGATCTCACGGTGCATGATATCCACCAGATCGTCGGCGCTGAAATACTGGCGGCAGAGCTCCAGACGCTGGGGCTCGATGCCCAGCAGACACTGGCGGATGTTGTCCACTTCCGCCTCGGAGCACTCCCCTGCGGAGATGCGGTCCAGCATCTGGTCCCAGCTGTCCCGCTGCTCGCCCACCTGGACGAAGTTCTGGAAGATGTCCAGATTGTCCGCGCTGGAGGTCAGGGTGTCCCAGACGCCGTTCTGGTAGCGGATGGGGAAATACATCTTGGGCGTGCGCCGGCCGGAGACATTTACCGCATGGATGTAGAGAGCGCTCTCCACGCTGCGCAGATTCAGCAGCACCGGCGCCGCGTGGCGGATGCGGGAGATGGTCTCATAGGTGTGGTTGGCGTACATGATGGGGAAATAGGCCGTGCAGCCCAGCTCGCTGAGGGCCGGGTTCGTCAGCAGGAAGAAGTTCGAGACCATCAGGTCAGAAAACCAGAACTTCTGCAGCTCTGTGAGGCAGTCGAAGATGTAAAACACATCCCGGCCCTCCTGCTGCATGATCCGGTGGACCAGCACGGTGAAGCTCTCAAAGCCGATGTGGGGGTCTAGGGTGTACATCTTCGCGTTGGCGCCGCCGGCCGCCATGGCCTCGGCGTCCATGACCATATCGTGGTCCGCGAAGCGGAAGTAGACGATGCGGTGGCCCGTGCGGGCGACGCTCATGACAAACTGGGTGGCCGCGTACATGTAATCCGCCAGATTCTCGATCTGCCAGACCACGTTTTCTCCGGGACGCAGGGCGTCAATGGCCTCGTCCAGGCCAGGCAGGCCGGTGCTGATGCGTGTTTGTTCCATCGGTATCCCTCTCTTCCTTGGTTTCGTGTCTTTTAGTTTACAATGGAAAAGAAAAACAGGCAAGAGAAAAAATGGTAAACCGGGGCAAAACGCAATGTTTTTCCCGGAAATGTACCGATTGAATTTCCATGGCGCCTCGATTATAATGAAGAAAAAAATAAAATGGAGATGGTCTCTTGACCGAACAGACGAATCTGATCCTATGCGCGTCGCCGGAGCGGGAGGCGGAGGCGCAGGCTCTGGCCGCGAAGCTGGGCGTGCCCATGGCGGATGCCCCGGCGGAAGGGCAGCTCTGCCTGCGGCTGAATCCCGACGGCCTCTATCTGGAGCGGGACGGTCTCTCCCTGCGGGGAGACTTCACCGCCATGCTGCCCCGGCTGCGGCCCAACGCCCTGAACGGCGAGATGCTGGTGAAGGCCGCGCGGCTGAAGGGGCTGGAAGGTACGCCCACCGCCATCGACGCCACCGCCGGTCTGGGCGAGGACGCACTGCTGCTGGCGGCTGCGGGCTTTACCGTGACTCTCTTTGAGCGAAACCCCGTCATCGCCGCCCTGCTGCAGGATGCCCTGACCCGGGCAGCGGAGGTGCCGGAGCTGCGGGAGATCGTGGGACGCATGGAGCTTCGGGAGGGCGACAGCGTCCAGGCGCTGAGAGCGCTGGAGACGCCGCCGGACATAATTCTGCTGGACCCCATGTTCCCGGCCCGGCGGAAAAGCGGCCTGATCGGGAAAAAGCTGCAGCTGCTCCAGCGGCTGGAAGCCCCCTGCGCGGATGAGGCGGCGCTGCTGGACGCGGCCATCCACGCCGGTCCCCGCCGGGTGGTCATCAAGCGTCCGCTGAAGGGCCCCTTCCTGGCGGAGCGCAAGCCCGCCTACTCCATCCGGGGCAAGGCCGTGCGCTATGACTGCATCGTGCCGCCCCATGGTGCTTAAAACGAAAAAATAAGTTGACAATCGCCGCCCGATATGATACACTACCATAGCGGTCTGGAGAAGTACCCAAGAGGCCGAAGGGGCTCCCCTGCTAAGGGAGTAGGCTGTGATAAGCGGCGCGAGGGTTCAAATCCCTCCTTCTCCGCCACAATGAGAGATCCCGCAATCCGTTGAGATTGCGGGATTTCTTGTATTTTCAACGGTTCCAGCCGTTTTTGAGCCGTTCAGGATTCTGAATAAAATTCAGCGTAAAACGCCCGAAAAACGGTGTTTTGAACCAAAAATGCAAATGAAAAAACAAACCCCGGGAGATTGATATGCTCCCTCTATGAGAGACAATGAAATAACAAAACACTGTCACCGTAGGGGGAGCATATCACTTTTGCACCGATACGGGCGGTTGTGCTTTTCAAGACAACATCTCAGCCAATATCCAGATCCGCAGTGACCTGGTAGTAGTCGCAGGCGTGGGCGGTGTAGCCCGTGACGTTGGCCTTGGAGATCATGTTCATCTGCAGGAAGGAGCAGAAGAGGTAGGCGTTGTCGTCCAGGATCTTTTGCTGCAGCTGGACCGCCAGCTCGCCGCGCTTGGCGGTATCGAACTCGGTGGCCAGCTGCTCCATGAGGGCGTTGACCTCAGCGTTCTCATAGGCGCCGAAGTTGTAGCTCTGGCCGGGCAGGCAGCTGGTGGTGAAGAAGTACTGGGGATCGCCGGAGGGGGCCGTCACCAGGGCGGAGGCGTAGATGTCCCAGCTGCTCATGTCGGCCAGGAACTCCCGGCGGTTGGCCGTGCAGTTGATGTCGAGCTCGATGCCGATCTTCTTCAGATCTGCCTGGGCAGCCTCGGCCAGCAGCGGCAGCTCCTGACGACTGGGATAGGTCAGCCAGCGGATGACGAGTTTGGTGCCGTCCTTCTCGCGGATGCCGTCGCCGTCGGAATCGACCCAGCCGGCCTGCTCGAGCACTTCCTTCGCATTTTCGGGATCATAGCCCTCGGTGTCGATCTTATCGCCGCCGAAGGTAGAAAAACCATCCGGGAACGCACCGTGGCCAACGACGCCGTGGCCCTCCAGCAGCGTATCCACGAACCCCTGCTTGTTGATGCCCATGGCGATGGCCTTGCGCACAGCGGGATCCTGAATGATCGGGCTGGTCATGTTCATGGAGCCGAAGAAAGAGCGGGAGGTCTGGATGCTGGAGAACTGATAATTGTCGTTCTCGAAGTTCGGATAGGCTTCATACGCCATACCGTAGGCGGCGTCAATATCGCCGGCCTGCAGGGCGGAGGAGAGGGTATCGCCGTTGGAGATGGTCTTGATGGTGAGTTCGTCCAGCTTGGGCTGGGTATTCGTGAGACCGCCCCAGTAGTTTTCGTTCGGAACGAGGGTGCAGTGGTCGTCGGTGACCATGTCCTTCACCACGTAGGGGCCGGTGCCGACGGCGATGCCGTTTTCAAAATCCGAGGCGTCGCAGTCGATGATGCAGCCGTAGGGGTCGCCCAGGTAGTTCATCAGAGCGGGGTTGGGCTCGCTGGTCTTGATGGT
>CAMHRJ010000129.1 GCA_946187475.1 uncultured Clostridia bacterium
CCAGCACACGCTGGGTGGCTTCTTTGGGATCGCGCTCGCTGAGCATGACGTTCCATGCGGGATAAGCCATGCGCAGAATCTCCAGCGCCTTGGCCAGCGGGTCCACCGTCTCGCTCAAATCCGGATTCGCGCAAATGATATAGTAATTCGGGCGACCGGATTTGCTGTTTTGCTCTGCACCCTGAGCGCGGAGCTCTTCCAGCTTGGTCTGCACGCACAGAGCGATGCAGAAGGGCTTGGTGGAGGTGTCCCGCACGGCGACGGCATAGGTCTCATTGCCGTCTTGACTGGGAAGCTTGCTGGACTCGAGAATGCTGTACAGGCCGTAGGCGTAGGCGGCCTCGGCACGGTGGGCTGCAATCTCATCATCGGTCATGCTGTCGATGTTCTCCGGCTCTTTGTAAACGCCGGCGTTCATCATCTCCTTGATCGCAGCACGACGAATCTCCTTGATGGCGTGAAACTGAATGGAACGGCTGCGGTCAGCCGCTGCCAGCTCATACAAATCCTGAAAACTGCTCATAGTAGTTCCTCCGATTTTTTTGAATGCATTCAAAAAAAGTATGGTGCGGGTAACAGGGCTCGAACCTGCACGGTCTCCCACCAGAACCTAAATCTGGCATGTCTACCAATTCCATCATACCCGCATGAAGCGATATGCAAGCCAATATATTATAAGGAAAAACCGCACTTCTGTCAATCGTTTTTGAAAGCGCGGCAGGGCGGCAATCGAGCCGCCCTGCTTACTGTCATTGAATCTTTCTGCACTCCAGATAATAACGTTTATCTGGGCCAAGACCGATGGAAAAGCTCTTTCTGGGAAATGGTCCGCTGCGCTCGATGGAGGGAAACAGTTCCTCCTTCTGAATCGGGGGCAGCAGAACACCGCAGCAGCCGGACTGGGCGCTGAAGCTGCGGGTCTCGTCATCGCCGTGGATATAATCCAGCTGGCCGCCGTAACGCTGCAGGTATTCCCGGCAGAATTGCTCCACATTGGCAATCAATGCGCCAATGGTGTCGCCGCGGGCGGTCAGAGTGTGCTGCCGTGTACCGGAGATCAAAACGATCTCTCGGCCATTCGCATCAAAGAGCTTCTGCTCAGCTTCTGCCATCCATTGGGTCGAATCGGTATGGAATAACACACGATGAATCGGTGCGAAGGTGATGGCGGGGTCGTGGATGTTCACCACTTCGACCAGCGCATACCGTGCAGGGTCGGTGGATGCTGCTCCCGGCGCGAGATGCTGCTTCTTTTCCAGCCAGCATTTTCGCGCTGCAGCGAGACTGTGGTTCCCGTCTCCCACTGCAAGCTGAACGGACTGTCGCCCGGTCACCTCTGTGACCTTCTGCATGAGCTGGTTCGCGGCATTTCCGGATATTTGGCTGCCGAGCAAGTGCCCACCGCCGCCCATGAGGTCGAAATCATAGACGGTCTCCCCTGCCATGCTCGCAGCAAATGGCATCACTTCATCCGCAGGGTCATCCAAGAACAGCATGATGTGGGGCATTTCCAGCAGGGCTTCTCTGCGGACCCGAATGCGCGACGGAAGACGATCTTCCACCGTGTCTTCCGTTGCCCGAATCGGCGCATCAGCGTCCGGGCGATAATCATAGGCTTCCAGATCGATCTGGCCTACGATTCCCCGGCGGGTAACGCCGTTGGCAAGCCGACGCTCCAGGTACACGAAGCTCTGCTCCAGCGTACGGAATACACCGGTATCCAGATAACTCCGCATGGTCTCCTGTGCGGCTTTCGCAGCTTCCGATTCGTCACAGTGGCCAAGATAGTATTCCGGCAGCATCATGCGCAGCGTGGAGGGCGCAGCGCCCACGACGCGTTCCACCTCCTGCCAGTACTCGGCGTCGGAGGTGAATTGATCGCAGGCGATCACACTCCAGCGATGAAAATCGGCGTCAGCCGGCAGAAGAATCTCTGCCGGCTGAAAAATGTGCGTCATCACTTCTCGATCCAATTGAGGGCTCTCTCAGCGGCGCGAAGCCAGCCATGGTGATACTTGGCTGCGGTCTCCGCGTCCATGACAGGCTCGAACACGCGGTCAGACTGACGAATCTTGGTGATGTCAGAGATGTCATCCCAGACGCCTACAGCAAGACCCGCCAGGAAAGCGGCGCCAAAGGCCGTGGTTTCCACCATCTTCGGGCGGTCAATGGGCTTGCGGATCATGTCGGACTGGAACTGCATGAGCACGTTGGAGACGGAAGCACCGCCATCCACGCGCAGAACGGAGATGTTGTCACCGGCGTCAATGGCCATGGCGTCCAGCAGGTCCTTGACCTGGTAGGCAATTCCCTCCAGAGCAGCACGGCAGACATGGGCTTTCTTGGAGCCGCGGGTCAGACCGACGATCACGCCGCGAGCATACATATCCCAGCGAGGCGCGCCCAGACCGGTAAAGGCGGACACCAGATACACGCCGCCATTGTCCGGAACGGTCTCAGCTTCGATGTCACATTCCCGGGAGGTGGAGATGAGCTGCAGCTCGTCGCGCAGCCACTGGATGGAGCTGCCGGCGTTGAACACGCTGCCCTCCAGGGCGTAGGTGGTCTTGCCCTTGACGGACCAAGCCACGGTGGTGACAAGGCCGCTGACGCTGCGGACGCTGCGCTCACCGGTGTTCAGCAGCGTGAAGCAGCCGGTGCCGTAGGTGTTCTTCGCCTGGCCGGGCTCAATGCAGGCCTGTCCCAAAAGCGCGGAGGTCTGGTCGCCGGCGCTGCCGCAGACGGGAACGCCCTCCAGCAGCTCGAGACCAGGAATGTCTGCCGCTACGCGGCCGTAGATCTGGGAGTTGGGAACGGGCTTCGGAAGCATGCACATGGGGATATCCAGCATCTTGCAGAGTTCCTCGTCCCAGGTGAGGGTATCGATGTCAAACAGCATGGTGCGGGCGCAGTTGGAGTAGTCGGACACATGGGCCTTTCCGCCGGTCAGGTTCCAGATCAGCCAGCAGTCCACGGTACCGAACAGCAGATCGCCGCGCTCAGCGCGCTCGCGAGCGCCTTCCACGTTGTCCAGAATCCACTTGATCTTGGTGCCGGAGAAATAAGCGTCAATCAGCAGACCGGTTTTATCGCGGATGTAAGCCGCCATGCCCTTGGCCTCCAGCTCATCGCAGATGGGCGCCGTGCGGCGGCACTGCCACACGATGGCGTTGTAGACGGGCTTGCCGGTGTTTTTATCCCAGACGATGGTGGTCTCACGCTGGTTCGTGATGCCGATGCCGGCAATGTCCGTGGGAGACAGACCGCTCTTCTGGAACGCCTCACTCAGAGAATGAAATTGCGATTCCAGAATGACCATGGGATCGTGCTCGACCCAGCCGGGCTGCGGATAAATCTGCGCGAAAGGATACTGCGCCAGAGAGACAATATTGCCGCCGCGATCAAATACGATTGCACGGGAGCTCGTGGTGCCCTGATCCAGAGCGATGACATAGCCGTTCATAAAAAAACCTCCAATTTCCTTGACTAAGTACGGCAAATATATTAAAATAGTGCCAGTTTCATACAGTATACCACAAAGAAAGGAAGAAATCTATGCCTACCTTCAATGAATTTACTTTTTTATCGAACGACAAGGTTCACAACATCTTCTTCCGGGAGTGCGTTCCGGATGGAGAGATCCGCGGCGTCGTTCAGATCGTGCACGGCATTGCCGAGCATTCCAAGCGCTATGAGGACTTCATGAACTTTCTGGCTTCCAACGGTTTTGTAGCTGTTGCGGACGATCACCTGGGCCATGGCTACAGCATCGGCAGCGATCCCACCGATCAGGGCTGGTTTGCTGAGAACAACGGCTGGATGACCGTCGTGAAGGACCTGGATTCCCTGCGCCAGATCACCCATAACAAGTATCCCGATGTTCCGTATTTCTTCCTTGGTCACAGCATGGGCAGCTTCCTGACCCGTACTTATATCATCAACTACCCCGACGCCCTCAACGGCGCGGTCATCAGCGGCACCGGCCAGAACCCCGGTCCCGTCATCGCTGCCGGCAAGGCCATCGGCAAGGCCGACATCGCCGACAATGGCTCCAAGCACCTGAGCGATTTCATCCACAATATGGCCTTTGGCGCATACAACAAGAAGTATCAGAATCCCCGCACGGAGTTCGACTGGCTCTGCCGTGACCCCGCTGTGGTGGATGCTTACATCGCCGATCCTCTCTCCGGCTTCCAGGAGACCGTTGGCCTCTTCGTCGATATGATGGGCGGTCTGCAGTACATCTGGAAGAGTGAGAACCTGAACCGCATGAACAAGGCCATGCCCGTGTACTTCATGTCCGGCGACATGGACCCCGTGGGCGACTATGGCAAGGGCGTGCGCAAGGTCTACGACCGCTTCAAGAAGGTCGGTATGCGCGACGTTTCCATCAAGCTCTATCCCCAGGGCCGTCACGAGATGCTCAACGAGCTGAACAAGGACGAGGTTTACACCAACGTTCTCAACTGGCTGGTCAGCAAAATCTAAAGCATCAAAACATGGAAAAAGCAGACACCGTTTGGTGTCTGCTTTTTGTTGGGATTGCAATCAGTTCTGCTCGTTGACCTTCTGCAGGAAGGCTTCCAGACGGTCCATGGCCTTCTCAATGTTTTCCATGGAATTGGCATAGCTCCAGCGCACAAAGTTCGGAATACCGAAGGAGGTGCAGGAGACCGTGGCAACCAGGCTCTTTTCCAGGAAGAGCTTTGCAAATGCGTCGGCGTCGGTGATGACCTGGCCGTCGATGGATTTACCGATCAGCTGCTCCAGGTTCATCATCACATAGAACGCACCGTTGGGCTTCAGGCAGCTGACGCCGTTCATGCTGTTCATACGCTTTACCAGGTAATCACGGCGGGCCTCGAACTGCTGACGCATTTTCTCTACCTCGCCCTGGTCGCCCAGGAGCGCTGCCTCAGCGGCTGCCTGGCACATGGTGCCGGGCGCACCGGTGGAGTGGCTCATATAGCTGCCCATAGCCTTGGCGACTTCGGCAGGCGCCAGCATGTAGCCCACACGCCAGCCGGTCATGGCGTAGGTCTTGGAAACACCGTTGATGAGGATCGTGTGTGCCTTGACGTCCTCGCCCAGGGTGGCGATGCTGGTGAAGCTGGCGCCGTCGTAGATCAGCTTGTCGTAGATCTCGTCGGCGATGATATAGAGATCATGCTTCACGCACACTTCAGCCAACGCCTGCAGCTCTTCCTTGGTGTAGATGGCACCGGTGGGGTTGGAGGGGTTGTTGAGCATGACAACCTTGGTCTTGTCGGAAACAGCGGCCTCCAGCTGCGCAGCGGTGATTTTGAAGCCCTGGTCCTCCCCTGCCGTGACGATGACGGGAACGCCGCCAACCAGACGGACCATCTCATAGTAGCTGACCCAGTAGGGCGCGGGAACAATGACCTCATCACCGGGGTCGACCAGGGTGGCCAGCGTGATGTAAACGCTGTGCTTTGCGCCGCTGGCGATAACCGCCTGGGTGTAATCATAGTCCAGATCGTAGTCGGCCTTCACGCGCGCGCAAACGGCCTTGCGCAGCGAAATGGTGCCAGCAGCGGGCGTATAACGGGTCTGACCGTCGCTGATGGCCTTGATACCGGCAAAGCGGATGGCGTCGGGCGTATCAAAATCGGGCTCGCCGGTGCCGAAGCTGATGACATCCAGACCCTCAGACTTGAGCTTTTTGGCCAGGGCATTCACGGCCAGCGTAGCGGAGGGGCTGACATTGGCAGCAATTTTCGAAATGGGTTTCATGAAGAATCCTCCCTTGTATCGGATGTATGGGAACTATGGTTCCATTGAGAAATTATATCGCAGTTATGAATAATATGCAATCTGCAACCTGACAATTATTTCTCAAAGAAGCAGGAAAATTATAGAATGATGCACAAAAGCGTCCCACCACCGTCGTTGATGATCTTTTGGATGGTCTCCTGCAGCTTTCCGGCGGCCTTGGGCGGCATGCTCTGCACCTTTTCGATCAATCCCTCCTGAGCCAGCTCCGAGAGCGGGCGGCCGAAAATGTTGGAATCCCAAAGCTGCTGCACATCACCGCTGAAGCCCTGAAGGAGAAAGCTCAGGATTTCGCCGGAGGCTTCATCCCCGCCCGGCTCCGGGCTTACCTCCGTGACCACGTTGGTGCGGAACATATGGATCACGCTGGCGCTGGCCTTCAACCGCACGGCGTATTTCCCGCCCTGGCGCACGATCTCCGGCTCTCCCAGCCGCAGTTCATCGGTTGACGGCAATACCACACCGTAGCCGGTCTCGCGGACAGCCTGCAACGCCTCTCGAATCTGATCGTAGTCGGATCGAACCTCACGCATCTGCGTCAGGAAGGCAATGAGCTCGCCGTCATCATGGAGCTCCAGCCCCGATGCGCGGCTGACCGTCTGATAGTAAAGACTGCGCGGGCAGTCCAGCGTATAGACGGCCTTCCCTTCTGATACCTCCAGCCGTGTCAACTCCGCACGTGTCAGCAGCTCCGGTTCCAGGAATATCTCCGGGTCAGACTGGGCGTCTCGAAGCCGCTGCAGTCGTTCTGCGCGCTCTGCCAGCAGGTTGAAGATCTGAGTCTTCGTCTCATTTTCCGGCGGCAGCGCGTCTATC
>CAMHRJ010000130.1 GCA_946187475.1 uncultured Clostridia bacterium
AGATCCCCAACGACGAGATCGACATGGACTTCATGAACCTGAACCAGGCCGCCCACGGCGACCGGGAGCACGGCTTCATCGGAGCCCGCCTGCGTAAGCCCCGGAAGGTCGTCGCCGGCTACTGGAAGGACGAGAAGGTCCGTCGGCGCATCGGCGACTGGATGCGCGCCGCCGTGGGCGCGGCCGTCTCGCGGGAGATGAAGGTCATGCGCTTCGGGGACAATATGCGCGAGGTGGCCGTCACCGAGGGCGACAAGGTGGAGGCGCAGATCAAGCTGGGCTGGCAGGTGAACACATGGGCCGTGGGCGATCTGGTGAAGGAAATGAACGCCGTGCCCGAGACCGAGATCGACGCCCTGACGGCCGAGTACGAGGCCGCCTACGACCTGGCGACGGACAATATCGAGGCCGTCCGCTACCAGGCCCGGGAGGAGATCGCCATCCGGCGGATGCTGGACCGGGAGGGCTGCCGGGCCTTCGCCAACACCTTCCAGGATCTCTACGGCATGGAGCAGCTGCCCGGCCTGGCCGCCCAGCACCTGATGGCCCTGGGCTACGGCTTCGGCGCCGAGGGCGACTGGAAGGTGGCCGCCATGACCGCCATCCTGAAAGCCATGGGACAGGGCGGAAACGGCGCCAGCGCCTTCATGGAGGACTACACCTATCACCTGGTGGAGGGCCGGGAGTATTCCCTGGGCGCCCACATGCTGGAGGTCTGCCCCTCCGTGGCGGCGGACAGGCCCCGGATCGAGACCCATCCCCTGGGCATCGGCATGAACGAGAAGGATCCGGCCCGCCTGGTCTTCGAGGGCAAGGCCGGCCCGGCCCTGGTGGCCTCCCTCATCGACATGGGCGGTCGGCTCCGGCTGATCGTCCAGGACATCCAGTGCGTCAAGCCCATCCTGCCCATGCCCAATCTCCCGGTGGCCCGGGTGATGTGGCGGGCCATGCCGGATCTCGCTTCCGGCGTGGAGTGCTGGATCACCGCCGGCGGCGCCCACCACACCGTGCTCAGCTACGACGTCTCCGCCGAGATGCTGCGGGACTGGGCCCGGATGATGGATATTGAGTTCGTGCACATCACCAAGGACACGACGCCGGAGAAGCTGGAAGAGGAACTGCTGGTCAAAGACCTGATCTGGAAACTGAAATGATGGAACTGAAAAAGACCGTACTCGGCATTGAGCTGGGCTCCACCCGCATCAAGGCCGTATTGATCGACGACAGGCATCTCCCCATCGCCTCCGGGGACTTTGAGTGGGAGAATCAGCTGGTGGACGGGATCTGGACCTACTCCATGGACATGGTCCACACCGGCCTGCAGAGCTGCTTTGCCCGGCTGCGGGAGGATGTGAAGGCCAGATTCGGCCAGGAGCTGACGACCGTGGGCGCCATCGGCGTGTCCGCCATGATGCACGGCTACCTGCCCTTTGACAAAGACGGGAAGCAGCTGGCGGAATTCCGCACCTGGCGCAACACCATCACGGGAGAGGCCGCGGAGAAGCTGACCGCGCTCTTCGGCTTCAACATCCCCCAGCGCTGGAGCATCGCCCATCTCTATCAGGCGATCCTGAACGGCGAGGAGCACGTGAAGGACATCGCCTTCCTCACCACCCTGGCGGGCTATATCCACTGGCGGCTCAGCGGCGAGAAGCTCATGGGCGTGGGCGAGGCCAGCGGCATGTTCCCCATCGACAGCGCCGCGCTCGACTATGACGAGGGCATGGTACAGAAGTTCAGCGCCCTGACCGGGATCGACCTGCGCGCCATCATGCCGAAGGTGCTGCCCGCGGGAGCGAGCGCGGGTACGCTGACAAAGGCGGGCGCGCTGTTTCTCGACCCTACGGGAACGCTGCAGCCCGGTATCCCCGTCGCGCCCTGCGAGGGCGACGCGGGCACCGGCATGGTCGCCACGAACTCCGTTCGCGTGCGGACGGGCAACGTCAGCGCGGGCACCTCGGACTTTGCCATGATCGTCACGGACAAGCCCCTCGGCGTCCACCGCGAGATCGACATGGTGACGACCCCGGACGGTCTGCCGGTCGCCATGGTGCACTGCAACAACTGCACCTCGGATATCAACGCCTGGGTCAATCTCTTCTCCGAGTTCTGTGAGCTGATGGGCGTCGATACTGGCAAGGGCGAGCTGTTCGCCAGACTGTTCCGCAAAGCTCTTGAGGGCGACGCCGACTGCGGCGGCCTGCTCTCCTACAATTACTATTCCGGCGAGGGCGTCACCGATCTGGACGAAGGCCGCCCGGTCTTCGCCAGGACTCCGGACGCCGCGTTCACCCTGGCCAACTTCATGCGCACCCATCTGCTCTCGGCGCTTGCTACCCTCAAGATCGGGCTGGACATCCTCACCCGGACCGAGCACGTGGAGATCGACAAGCTCTACGGCCACGGCGGCTTCTTCAAGACCCCCGAGGTGGGACAGCGGATGCTTTCCGCGGCAGTTGGCGCGCCGGTCTCTGTGATGGAGACCGCGGGCGAGGGCGGCCCCTACGGCATGGCTCTGTTAGCTGCCTACATGCTTTGGCGGGACGAGGGCGAGAGCCTGCCGGATTATCTGGACGGCAAGGTTTTTGCCGACGCCAAGTCTACAACGCTGATGGCGGACGCGTCCGATGCGGCGGGCTTCAACATCTTCCTGACTCGCTACAAAAAAGCGCTCCCGATGGAGCGCGCTGCCGTTGAAACGATGTAGGGGCGGCAATCTGCCGCCCGCCGGGCGGGGACAAGCCCCGCCCCTACGATGGACACCGTTGGATGATCTGTAGGGGCGGCCCTTGCGGTCGCCCGAAAAAGGAGCTTGCTATGTTGGAAACATTGAAACAACAAGTCTGTGAGGCAAACCTCCTGCTGCCGAAGTACGGCCTTGTCACCTTCACTTGGGGCAACGTCTCGGGCATCGACCGGGAAAAAAACCTTGTCGTCATCAAGCCGTCCGGCGTCTCCTATGAGGGCATGACCGTCAAGGACATGGTCGTGGTCGATCTGGACGGAAACGTGGTCGAGGGCAAGTGGAAGCCAAGCAGCGATACAGCAACGCATATCGAGCTGTACAAGGCGTTTCCGAACATCGGCGGCATCGTTCATACCCATTCGAGCTACGCTACCTCCTGGGCGCAGGCCGGGCGGGACATTCCGTGCTACGGCACGACGCACGCGGACTATTTCTACGGCGATATCCCGTGCCTGCGCTGTCTGACGAAGGAAGAGATCGAGGAAGCCTACGAGCGAAACACGGGTCTGCTGATCGTCTCCGAGTTTGCCCGGCTCGGGAAAGACCCCGCCGCCGTGCCCGGCTGCCTGTGCAAAAATCACGGTCCCTTCGCCTGGGGCAAGGACCCCCATGAGGCCGTCCACAACGCGGTGGTGCTCGAGGAAGTCGCCAAGATGGCCTATCGCTGCGAGCAGATCGACCCGCAGGTCAAACCCGCCCCCCGGGAGCTGCAGGACAAGCACTATCTCCGCAAGCACAGCAAAAACGCCTACTACGGGCAAGGCAAATAAGCATCGCCCCGGGTCCTCCGGGGCGCTCAAAAAAGTGAAGGGAAGGAACAGAGCTCCTTCCCTTCACTTTTTCTTTGGGTGCCATCGCCGGGTCAGGCCTCGGCGATGATGCGGCGGATGACCGCCTCGCAGCGGGCCTCGTCGTAGATCACCGGTACGGGATAGACGGGGTTGGCCTCCGCCAGCGCCCAACGGACCATCTGGGGGATGTCCTCCTCCCGGATGTGGTCGAAGCCCGTGGGGATCTCCATGCGCCGGTTCATGGCCCGGATCTCGGCAATGAAGGCCGCCATCTTCTCCCCCTCCGTACCCTCGCTCTTCATGCCGGTCAGCTCGGCCAGCCGAGCCAGCTTTTTCTCCGCCGCCGCGCCGTAATCCTCCAGCACGATGGGCAGGATGACGGCATTGGCCAGCCCGTGGGGGGTGTTGTACAGCCCGCCCGGGTAAAGGCGAAGCCCGCCTTGTAGGAGGCTATGAGCATCTGGGTGCGGGCCTCCATGTCGTTCCCGTCCCGATAGGCCCGCTCCAGATAGCGGAAGATGCCGCACACAGCCTCCTCCGCCAGGCGGATGCTCTCTCTGGTGTTGTAGGTCCAGCACAGATAGGCCTCCACCGCGCGGGTCAGGGCGTCCATGCCGGTGGTGGAGGTGATCCCGGGCGGCAGGTCCCGGGTCATCTCCGGGTCCAGCACGGCGTATTTGGGGACCACCAAAAACACAGTCCGCCATCGGCGGGCTGTGTTTTTTTGCCGTTTGCCGGCGGGTCAGGACGCCTGCCCGCAAACGGAAAACGCGCCAAGGCAACGCGCCCCAAAAACAAGGTGTTGACAAACGGCGGTATGAAATATATGATTTGTATGTCAATAAAAGGAAAAGAGTTGGATTCATATGGGAAAGCCGGAAGGAAAATACGCATGGACCGTAACGGTCGGAACAAAAGGGCAGATCGTCATCCCCAAAGAAGCCCGTGAGGTGTTTGATATTCATCCCGGAGATCACCTCCTGATCCTGGCCGACGCCAAGCAGGGCCTGGCGATCCCCCCGAAAGATTCCTTCGACGAGTATTTCAAAAAACTATTCAAATAAACGACGGAACAGGAGGCAGAAATCATGCCGGTATTTTGGGGAGTTCCCCTTATTGCCTGGATTCAGATCATCCTTGGATCGGGCGTCGTTCTTTTTGCCCTGATCAAATTCCTGCGTCGTCCAAAGAAGAGAAAAGCGGACGGATATCTGATTAGTGACGTTCATGTCATCGTAGGCGACGGCAGCGAGCTGTTTCACCAAAACGTTCTTATCAAGGACGGGATCATTCGAAGAATCAGCGATAAAACGATCGAGGATGCCGCTGCGGCCGCCATCGACGGGACCGGGTTAACCCTTATGCCGGGACTGATCGATTCTCATATTCATATCCAGGGCGGCTTCAGCTGCCGCAGCGAAGCGGAGAGCGACGCATTCCTGCGCGACAGGATGCCGCAACTATTCAGCGAAGGCGTGTTGCCCTATGGCATTACCACCATCAAGGATCTGGACGCGCCGAAGCATTTCATTTACAAACTGCGCGATAAGCTGAGATCCGGCGGGATCACCGGGCCTGAGCTGCTGATCGTCGGACCGAACTTTACAGCGCCTGGCGGGCATCCTGCCAGCACACTGGGATCGAACAGCCCCTGGGCGAAGGAGGAAATGGCCATTGAGGTTTCCACGCCGGCGCAGGTGAGCGAAGGGATCCGGGAGCTGAAACAAGCCGGCGTCGATTTCCTGAAATTTACCTACCAGGGCGGCGACTACTGGTATTTCGATGAAAAGAGAAGCATTCGAAAGATCGACCGGGAGCTGATGCGGCAGATCATCCGCGAGGGCAGGGAAAACGGCCTGCAAGCGACAGCTCACGTTTTCTATTATGATGACGTAAAGGAGCTGCTGGAAGCGGGGATCTACGGCATCGAGCACGGCATTCTGGACCGGGATATCGAGCCGGACGATCCGATCGTCGCGCTCTGGAAAGCGTCCGGCGCGCGCTTTGTTCCTACTGTCAACGCCATGACCTACGAAAAGGATCCGGCGAGACTGGCGCACAGCCTGCACAATCTCAAGGTCCTGTACGACGCCGGCATTCCCATCGCCATGGGCACAGATAACATGCTGGAGAGCATGACCGGCGAAATCGAGCACAGAGAGCTGGCATATTACGTGGAAGCCGGCCTCAGCCCCATGCAGGCCATTGTCCTTGCCACCGGGAACAGCGCCGCGCATCTGGGGATCGCCGACCGCAAGGGCCTTGTGAAGGAAGGCATGGAGGCAGATCTGATCCTGCTGGAAAAGGATCCGGCAGAGGATATCTCCAACATCAGCTTCATCGACAAGGTGTTTCTGAGGGGCAAGATCGTATTCTCCCAAAACGCAATTTCCTCATACGACATTCCGGATTATGCTTATCCCGCGGATATATCAACGCTGCAATATCAAAAAACGAACGGTACGGAAAGGCGCCGTTTGGATGTGTCCGGCTGTGCTGAGAAAGGCGAGATCACGCAAACGCTGACACGGGATGGTGCCATCTGGTCCGAGGAGATATTTCATGTTGAGCGGAATCTGTCGTGCACGCGCTGGCAGTACAAAAGGCCGTCCGACCAGACGGATCTCCATGCGCAAAAAGACGGCGATTATATCAAGCTCTCCGGGACCTTCAAAGGAAAAGCACAGCACAAGACCTTTAAGATCGGCGACGGTCTGTGGTATCAGATGATGGAAATGGCTATGCCCGCGTTCATCGCCTCTGAGGAAAAACAGATCGTATTCTATTCGATCGGCACCGGGAATAACCGCGGCGCAATGGGTCTCGGTGAATTCGCCGCCGAAAAAGCCGGCGAAGAGACGATCTCGGTAAACGGCAGCACATACGATTGTGTAAAGATCAGTTTCGTTCTCACGGCGTTTTCCTGGGCATGGACCGGGTTTTACTGGTATGACAAGCAGACCGGTCAGCTGGTGCAGACAGGCGAAAAAGGAAAGAACGCTGAAAAAAGCGGCTATCAGCTGTGGGGAATCGAATAGATCATGAGGGCCGCTTGCCGCCGGGCTTG
>CAMHRJ010000131.1 GCA_946187475.1 uncultured Clostridia bacterium
CCGTCTGACCCGCAACTGCCAGAAAACCGGCGTCATCCGCAGCAAGGAGCCGCCGGAGCTGCTGGGGCCGCTGTTCGTGGACCTGGTGTATCAGATGATCTATACCTGGTGCAGCCGCAAGGGCGACTTCCCTTTGCGGGCCCGGTCGCGGCAAATGACGGAGATGATCGCGGACGTGGCGCCGGAGTACCGCTGGACGGCGGAGCAGCTGGCCCGGGCGGACAAAGCGTAAATCGGACAAAAGTGCCGGAACTGTCTCACGGTTAGAGACGGCTCCGGCATTTTCAGCGTCTATCCTGAAACAGCATTTTTGTGAGGTTCTTAGAATCGCCTGTCAAGCAATTGACGAGCGATTTTTTCTTTGATAATCTGGCATTAACCATTGTAAAACCAATACTTTTAACAGGAGGAATCCCCATGAGCACCAACATCATCTATTGCTACTCCGGCTCCGGCCACTGCCTGGACATGGCCAAGAGCATCGCCCGGGAGCTGGGCGACACGGACATCGTCATGATGCGCAGCTTCCCCGCCAAGACCGACGCCCGGGAGGCCAAGCGCGTGGGCTTCGTCTTCTCCTGCATGGCCGGCGGTCTGCCCGGCAAGATGGAGGAGTATGTGAAGGCCATCCAGGTTTCGCCCGACGCCTACACCTTCGCCGTGGAGCAGTACGCCGGTTATCTGGGCTGCGGTCTGCGGAAGATTAACGACATCGTGCCCCTGGACTACTGGACGGGCGTTTCCAACCACTCCACCGCCATCTGGCTCATGCCCCACATCCTGACCTTCCCGCCCACGACGCCGAAGATGGCCCAGAAGCGGGTGGACCACAAGGCCAGGACCGTGGCCAAGGCGGTGCTGGCCGGCAAGCGCACCGGGAAGAACCCGCCCAAGGCCAACCTGTTCGAGCTCATGAGCAACGGCCTCGGCAAGACCAATTCCAAGCGGGTGAAGAAGTTTGCCGCCAATGATTCCTGCATCGGCTGCGGCACCTGCGAGAAGGTATGTCCCCAGAAGAACATCCGTCTGGAAAACGGCAAGCCCGTCTTCGGCACCGACTGCATCGGCTGCCTGAGCTGCGTGCAGCTCTGCCCCAAGCAGGCCATCAACATCGGCAAGATCACCGAAAAGCGTGAGCGCTTCCCCAACCGCAAGGTGCAGGCCAGGGAGCTCACGGAGCAGATCATCCACATCGACTGAGGAGGAAACCATGGGAGAATGGAAAAAAACCTGGTGCAATCTCTGCGCCGTCACCTGCGGTCTGGAGATGGAGGTAGAGGATAACAGGATCATCAACGTCCGGCCGGACCCCTCCAGCCCCCGCTCCAACGGCTATTGCTGCCGCAAGGGCCGCAGCGCCAAGTATTTTGTGGAAAACCGGGACCGCCTCATGTACCCGAAAAAGCGGGTAGGCGACCACTATGAGCGCATCTCCTGGGAGCAGGCTTACAGGGAGATCGGAGAAAAGGCCCGGGCCATCGTGGACAAGTACGGCCCCCGCTCCACCGCCTTTTTGGGCGGCGGTACCTACTCCATCACCACCCCCGCCGCCACCATGAAGCCCCTGATGTACGCCATCGGCACCCAGTACTTCTTCAACCCCGTGGGCGTGGAGTTCATGGGCGACTGGTGGAGCCACGGGCGCATCTTCGGCTATCAGTTCCACTTCCTGGAGCCGGACGACGAGAACAACGAGGCCATCGTCTACTGGGGCTCCAACGCCTACGTCGCCCACCAGATGCCCAACGCCAAGCGCACCATCCGCAGCTTCTCCCAGGACCCGGACAAGATGGTCATCGTGGTGGACCCCCGCCTGTCGGAGACTGCCCGCATGGCGGACCTGCACATCATGCCCCGCATCGGCTCGGACTCCCTGTTCCTGCGTGCCCTGATCGCCCTGATCCTGGAGAAGGGCTGGCAGAACCAGGAGTATCTGAACAAATATACCAAGGACTGGGCCCAGGTCCTGCCCTGGTTCAAGAATTTCAACATCGACGCCGCTCTGGAGGTCTGTGAGGTCTCCCGGGAGACGGCGGAAAAGTTCGCCCGCATCCTCACCACCAAGAAGTGGGGCATGCACCGGGACCTGGGCATCTTCTTCGGACGCCATTCCACCACCAGCAGCTATCTGGCCCTGATGCTGGCCATCGTCTGCGGCGTGGCCCTGGTGAAGGGCGGCTGCGTCATGCCCGAGCGCGTGCTCTATCTGGACAGCATCGATGAGCACGACCCGAAAACCTGGCGCACGCCGGTGACCAACCGCTTCGCCGTGGCCAACGCCTTCCCCGAGGGCTGCTTCCCGGACGAGGTGCTGGGCGACAACGAGGACCGCATCCGCATGGCCTTCAGCGCTCTGACGAACCCCGCCCGCAGCTATCCCGACTCCCAGCGCATGGAGGAGGCCCTGAAGAAGCTGGAGCTCTTCGTGGCCGTGGACTGCGTGGAGACCGAGACCACCATGCTGGCGGACTATGTCCTGCCCAGCATGAGCGCCTACGAGGCCGACGGCGACTTCGACATGTTCACCCTGAACTACCCCGAGGTGGTCTGGGGCTGCCGCCGCCGGATCATCCAGCCCTTTGGCGAGGCCAAGGACGACGCCACGATCTTTGCCGAGCTGACTCAGGCCATGGGCTATCTCCCCGAGCTGCCCAAGAGCCTTTACGATGCGGCGGAGGAAGCCGTCCGCACCGGCGACCGTCTGAAGTATTTCATGAAGGTGGTCATGTGGATCGGCAAGGGCGGCATGAAGTATTTCGACCAGGCCGCCACCATCATCTGCCTGACCCTGGGCAAAGCCATGGGCAGCGGCGGCAGAGCCATGAACTGGGCCGTTTTGATGACGAGCCCCGTGTTCAAGAGCGCTCTTCCCGCCGTGAAGCCCAACACGAAGCTGCATCCCATTATGTCCAAGCTCCCGGTGTTCAAGGACTGGTGCATCGCGGACGCGGCCTTCGAAGAAGTCATTGCCCACCCCGAGGGCGCCGTCATCGGCATGGCCGACGTGGAGCACATGATGGAAAAGCATGTGGTGCACAAGGACAAGAAAATGCACCTGTGGGCCCAGGAGATCGAGGAATATCTCAACGAATTCATCACGCCGGAGGCCGAACGCGCGGCTCTGGAGTTCAAGGACGGGAACAACATGTTCCTCTCCTCCGGCCGCCGGGACGAGGGCGGCGTGAACAACGCCATGCGCAACCCCGGCACCAGCCGCTACCGCAATCTGTACACCCTGTGGATGAACCCCGTGGACGCGGAGAACATGGGCATCGCCGACGGCGAGACCGTGAAGCTCTCCACCAACCGCGGCAGCATCGAGATTCCCGTGGAATACACCTGGCGGGCTGCCCCGGGCTACTGCCTGATGCCCCATTACTTCGGCCTGCACTATCAGGGCAAGATGCGCGGCATGCACGCAAACTACCTCACGGACAACACCGATTTGGACGCGATCACCGGCAACTCCCATTGGCGGCAGACGCTCTGCCGGGTTGAGAAGCTGGAAGGGAGGGCCTGACCATGAAAGCATATGAGACCATCATCAACGCCGCCCTGCGTGACGGCGGCCTGCTGGATGCGCTGCTGGCGCTCCAGAAGGCGGAGGGCTATGTCAGCGAGCCGGCCCTCTCCGCCCTGGCGAAGCACGCGGGCGTGAGCCCGGCGGAGCTTTATGACGCGGCGAGCTTCTACTCCATGCTGCGGTTTGAAAAGCCTGCCCAGACCGAGATCCGCGTCTGCCGGGGCACAGCCTGCCACTCCGGCGGAAATGCCGAACTGGTCGCTGCGCTGGAAGCTGCCACGGGCGTCCAGCTCGGCGAGAGCAACGAGAAATTCTCCCTAGGCTGGGTCGAATGCCTGGGCCAGTGCCAGGCGGCGCCGAGCATGCTCGTAAACGGCGAGCTGTACACCGATGTGGAGCTGGACAGAATCCCGGAGCTGCTGGGAGGTGCCAAATGAAGGAAGTCAGAATTGCACTGAGAAACGTGGGGCACATCGACCCCATGTCCATTGACGATTACATCCGGGCCGGCGGCTACGAGGCCCTGAAGCAGGCCCGGAAGATGGATCGCGGCGAGCTGATCGTCACCATCGAAGAGACGAGCCGTCTGCGCGGCCGCGGCGGCGCGGCGTTCCCCACCGGCAAGAAGTGGAGCAGCGCCTATAAGAGCGACAGCGAGATCAAGTACATCGTCTGCAACGCCGACGAGGGCGAGCCCGGAACCTACAAGGACCGGGTCATCATGGAGGGCGACCCCCATACCGTCATCGAGGGCATCCTCATCGGCGCGTATGCGGTGGGTGCAAAAGAGTGCTTCATCTACGTCCGCGGCGAATATGAAAACTCGATTCGTCTTCTGCGCAATGCCGTCAAGCAGGCTGAGGAAAAAGGTCTCTGCGGCGACGTCTCCGTCAAGGTCGTCTCCGGCGCCGGCGCATACGTCTGCGGCGAGGGCACGGCCATCGTGAACTCCCTTGAGGGCGTTCGCGGCGAACCCAGACTGAAACCGCCCTCCATGGCGGTGGCCGGTCTGCACAAGAAGCCCACCATCGTGAACAACGTGGAGACCTTCGCCGTCATCCCCGAGATCATCACCAAGGGCGCGGACTGGTTCGGTGCTATTGGCAGTGAGAAATATCCCGGCACCAAGCTCATGTGCATGTCCGGCGACGTGCAGAACAAGGTCTGCGTCGAAGTCCCCACCAACGCCACCCTGAGCGACGTCGTGGAGGGCTTCGGCGGCGGCGTCAAGGACGGCAAAAAGCTGAAGGCCATCCAGCTGGGCGGCTCCAGCTGCGGCTTCGTGACCCCCGATCAGCTGGATACGCCGATTGATTTTGATTCCATCCGCGCCATCGGCGCGAGCCTCGGCTCCGGCGCTGTGTACGTCATCGACGAGACGCGCAACATCGTGGACATCCTGGCCGAGATCGCGAAGTTTTACCGCCACGAGAGCTGCGGCAAATGTTCTCCCTGCCGGGAGGGCACCATGCGCATGGCGGAGATCCTGGAGAAGATCGCCGCCGGCGAAGGCACCAAGGCGGACATCGAGCTGATCGAATCCATGAGCGACTATATGAAAATGTCCTGCTTCTGCCCCCTGGGCCAGAGCGCGACCACGGCGTTCATGAGCGCACTCAAGCTGTTCCCCGAAGACTTTGACGCGAAGCTGAGAAAGGAGGCGTGACCCATGGCAAACGTGAATATTACCATCGACGGCAAGCAGCTGTCTGTGCCTGCGGGCATGACCATCCTGGCTGCCGCCAAGGCCAACGGTATTTACATCCCCACCCTGTGCTTTTTAGAGAAGCTCGAGCCCCACGCCTCCTGCCGCATGTGCGTCGTGGAAGTGGAGGGCGCGCGCACCTTCCAGCACGCCTGTGCCGCCAAGGTCCGCGAGGGCATTGTGGTCCGCACCAACACCGAGGCAGTGCGGAAATCCAGAAAGCTGACCCTGCAGCTGCTCCTCTCTGACCACAGCGTGGACTGCCACCACTGTCTGCGCATCGGCAGCAGCCGCTGCAACGACCTGGACCCGAAGTTCTGCGAGTGGTGCTTCCTGTGCGACTGCGAGAAGGACGGCTTCTGCGATCTGCAGCGTCTGGCCCGGGAGTACGAGGTGGACCAGCTGCCCTTCGAGCAGAAGCACAACCACCTGCCCATCGACAAGAGCAGCGAGATTGTCCGCAACCCCAATAAGTGCATCAAGTGCAGGCGCTGCGTGGACGTCTGCGGCAAGGTGCAGACCGTGCACAATCTGGCGGCCTCCGGAAGAGGCAGCGCCGTGGCCATCGGCCCCGCCTTCGGCAAGTCCATGGCCGACAGCAGCTGCGTGGGCTGCGGCCTCTGCGTGGATGTCTGTCCCACCGGCGCCATCTACGCCCAGGAGCACAAGGACGAGCTGGTCTACTTCGCCCACAAGGACGGCGTCAAGACCGTGGCCCAGGTGGACGAAAACCTGATCCCGGAGCTGGAGAAGGTCTGGAAGTGCGAGCCCGGCACGGTCACGATCGAGCAGGTGGCCGGCGCCCTGAAGAAGATCGGCGTCGACCATGTGGTTTCCTCCGACTGCGCGGCCCAGGCGGCTCAGGCCAAGGCCGAGGCTCTGCTGGATGCGCGGCTGGCGGAGAAGAAGACGCTCATCCTCTCCAACGACCCCGCCGCCTGGAAATTCCTCTGGGCGAACTTCAAGGAGCAGTCAGACCGCTTCGCCTTCTATCCCTCGGAGCTGGAGCTCTACGGCCAGGCGGCGAAGGGAACCTTCGGCGCGGATAAGGTCTATGCCTTCACCCCCGTGGGCAGCTCTGCCGCGGAGGCGGCGGAGAGCGACGATCTGGACATCGCCGTGAATTCTCGGGAGCTCTGCCGCATCATGATCCGCACGGGCTCGGAGCCGAACCCCCGCCGTGTCAGCACCCCGGAGCGCTTCGACGTGCCGGAGACCAGCGGCAAGTACGGCGCGCTGTTCCAGCCCCT
>CAMHRJ010000132.1 GCA_946187475.1 uncultured Clostridia bacterium
GACCAGCTGGACACCGGCAGCGGGGAGGAAGAGGCATGACCCCCGCAGCCTTTGCCGAGCTGCTGAAGCAGCGGGATGGTTTTCTGATCCTCAGCCACAAAAACCCCGACGGCGACACTCTGGGCAGCGGCGCCGCTCTCTGCAGCGCCCTGCGCAGACTTGGGAAAACGGCGTATATCTACTCCAATCCTCAGATCACCGAGCGTACCGACGCATACATTCGCGGCTATTACGCTCCTGCGGACTTCGTTCCGGAGACGATCGTTGCCGTGGACATTGCAACCCCCGGCCTTTTCCCCCGGGGCTTTGAGGGGCACGTCGAGCTCTGCGTCGATCATCACCCCTCCAACAGCTTTTACGCCGACGAAACACTCGTTGTTTCCGAGAAATCCGCCTGCGGCGAGATCATCCTTGAGGTGATTGAAGCCCTCTGCGGCAGCGTGACGCCGGAGGAGGCGTCTTTGCTGTATATCGCCCTCACCACGGACACCGGCTGCTTCCAGTACATGAACACCAACGCGGATACCATGAATTGCGCCGCCAAGCTGATCGGCTATGGCGCGGAGTACCACAAGGTGGTTCACGATTATTTCCGCAAGGTCTCCATGGCCCGCGTGATGCTGGAGGGCATGATCTACTCCGGCATGCGGTATTATCGCGAGGGCAAGCTGGTGGTGGCATTCGTCACCCAGAAGATGCTGCATGACGCCGGCACCACGGAAAACGATTTGGACGATCTGGCCGGACTTCCCGGGCGCATTGCCGGCAATCAAGTCAGCATTCTCATCCGGGAGCTGGAAAACGGCGACAGCAAGGTTTCCGTCCGCAGCACACCGGCGGTGGACTCCTGCGCAATCTGCGCCCAGTTCGGGGGCGGCGGACACGCCATGGCTGCTGGCTGCACCCTCCACTGCGACCCCTATGAGGCTGAAAAGCAGCTGCTTCAGGCCACGGAGCGGGTGTGGCCGGCATGAACGGAATCCTCCTGATGGACAAGCCTGCCGGCTGGACCAGCCACGATGTGGTGGCCAAGCTGCGCGGCATTCTCGGTGAGCGGCGCATCGGCCATTCCGGCACCCTGGACCCCATGGCGACGGGGCTGCTGGTGGTGTTTGTGGGCCGTGCTACCCGGGCGGTCAGCTTCTCCGAAGCCCACGAAAAGTGTTACACGGCGCATCTGCGCCTTGGAATGGTGACGGATACCCAGGATATCACCGGTACCGTGCTGGAGACCCATCCGGTCACGGTTTCACGTTCGGAGCTGGAAGCTGCCCTCGTGCAGTTTCGGGGTGAGATTCAGCAGATTCCGCCCATGTACTCCGCCATCAAGGTCGGCGGCCAAAAGCTTTATGATGTGGCACGCCGCGGCGGTGAGGTGGAGCGCAAGCCGCGGAGCATCACCATTTCTCAACTGGAATGCACCGGAATGGCAGGGGAGGACTACATCCTGGAAGTGACCTGCTCCAAAGGCACTTATATTCGAACCTTGTGTCACGACATCGGCCAGACTCTGGGCTGCGGCGGCACCCTCAGTGCGCTTCGGCGTACCCGAGTCGGCGGATATGCGGTCTCCGAGGCGCACTCGATGGAGGAACTTATGTCCATCTCCCGTGCGGATGCCGAACGCCTGCTGCTTCCGCTGGACAGCTTGTTTTCGGAGCACACAAAGATCATACTTGCCGAAAAACAGGAGTGGCTTTGCCGTAACGGCGTGGACTTCCAGTTGGACGCTGCAGACGGCACCTACCGATTCTACGCACCGAATGGGGACTTTTTGATGCTCGCTCAGGTGCAAAACGGCCGAACGTCGGCCATCAAACGCTTTTTCTGAAAAGGACGAAACCATTATGGCAGATCAAAAACGCGTCATTGCCCTGGGCTTTTTTGACGGCATCCACATCGGTCATGCGGAACTGCTGCAGCGCACCTGTGAGCGGGCGGCAGAGATTGGAGCCACGCCATCGGTCCTGAGTTTTGACGTGCATCCCGATACGCTGGTATTTGGTAAGCCAGTGCCGCTGATTAATTCCTCTGCCGGCCGTGCAGACCTGATCCGTCGGCTCTTCGGCATTGAGAATGTGATTTTCATCCATTTTGACCGAACGGTCATGCAGATGCCCTGGCAGGACTTTGTTCAGACGCTGATTACTGAGATGAACGCCGCCTGGGTGGTGGTGGGCCACGATTTCCGCTTCGGCTGGAAGGGCGAGGGAACGGCCGAAAAGCTCCAGGCCTACTGCGCTGAGAACGGTCTCGGCTGCGACGTGATCCCGGCGGTGACGCTGGACGGGCGGGTGGTCAGCTCCACCTATATCCGCACTCTGATCGAGGACGGTGACATGGAGCGGGCAAACGCGTTCCTCGGCCATCCCCACACCCTGGTGGACACGGTGCATTACGGGTTCCGGCTTGGCACGAAAATGGGCACACCCACCATCAACATGCGCTTCCCGGAAGGCGTGATCATTCCTCGCCACGGCGTCTATGCCGCTCGCGCGATTCTGGAGGACGGCACCAGCCATATGGCGGTCACCAACATCGGTGTGCGGCCAACGGTCAGCGGGGAAAATCGAGTCAGCGTCGAGAGCTTCATTCTCGATTATTCCGGCAATCTCTACGACCAGACAGTCCGGGTGGAATTCTATAAATTCATTCGTCCGGAGCATAAATTTGAGAATGTGGACGCTCTGCGCACGCAGATTCTCAAGGACGCGGAGACCACGAGAGCTTATTTTGCAGCGCAGCAAAAAACCATCAACTGAGCAACAGTTGATGGTTTTTCTTATCTTGTTTTGTCAGGGCTGCCGAATCAGCATCCAAGCGGCGATCTGTCCGAAAAAGACCACGGCCGTTGGAATGGTGTAAAACAGCAAGTAATAGACAAACGGCGCGTCATAGGCATAAAACAGCGGCGTTTTCACAACCAGAGCATATCCCACCACGAGGATTTCCATCACCAGCGACAGCCAGAGGGCTGGCCGTCTGGCGTAGGTCATGTGCCAGATGCAGACAGCGACGGACAAAATCGGCAAAATGAAGCAGCAATAGATGGTATAGGGAGAATTCGGCACGATCAGCACGTGGTTTTTCTGGGTACCCTGCAGCAGCAGCGGCAGGACCACGCAGACCACCACGAGAAGCACCACCGGTGCCCATGGGCGTTTAATCCATTCCCGCATACAAACCACTCCGTTCTATATAGAATCAGTCAGACAGGTTCCGAATGTGTTCGAAATAATCGTAATAGGGCATCAAAAACTGAAAGCTCTCCACCATTTCATCCGCCAGATCATGGCATTTGGAAACATCATCATGGGGACGGGAGCAGTCAATGGAAATCCAGCGCCGGTTCAGCCAGGGGTCCAGCAGGGGAGAGTGCTCCACCTTCTTGCGGGCGTATTCTTTTCCGATCAGCCGGAACTTCGGCTCTTTGTTCAGTCGACGAGCCAGAGTCTCCAACTGTTTCGGCTCTGCCAGCGTTACCCGGCGAAAGCGCTCCATGTACGCCGCGTGGGCGCTGTAGCTCCCAAGACCGAAGCTGTAGCCCTCCGGCTGAAACTCAAAATAGAATACGGGCACTTCCATGTCCTTTTCTCCGGTGCAGCGCAGGGTCAGCCAGAGGTGGTCCTTCATGGGCCCGCGGCCATAGAGGCGACGGGCGTCCCGATAGATGCGCGAGACATGCAGGTTCCATTCCCGCTTTGGGTAGGCCTCCTGCATCCGGGCCTGAATCTCCTGACCCAGTGCCTTGAAGGGGCGGTCGACCAGCGTGAGAAACTCCTCCTTGTGGGCCTGAAACCAGGGCCGCTCATTGTTAAAGCGCAGTTCCCACAAAAATTCGCCCGCGCCGGAGGGGAAACCCACAAAGTCCATGTATTCTAACTCCTTCAATCCAATCTGCGTTCTTATTGTACTCGAAAGCGTTGGTTTTCGCAAGAATTTCCATAAAAAAATAAAATTTTGTCCAATTTGTGAACGAAATCATTTGCATTTCCTGTATCACTTTAGTATAATAAAACCACTTTTGATAAAGGAGAACGTATATGATCAACGCAATCGACTCTGTTGTAAACGCGATCAGCGGCTTTTTGTATCGGCCGTATATCGTTCCGCTGATTCTGGTTCTGGCCGGAATCTACTTCACCATCCGTCTCGGGCTGCCCCAGTTCCGGCTGTTTGGCGAGTCTATCCGTGTGGTGAAGGAAAAACCCGTCAACATGGGTTCCACCTCCTCCTTCGGCGCCCTGATGGTCTCCACGGCCTCCCGCGTCGGCACGGGCAACATCATGGGCGTTTCTACTGCCATCTGCATCGGCGGCCCCGGCGCCATCTTCTGGATGTGGGTCACGGCCATTCTCGGCGGCGCCAGTGCTTTCGTCGAATCTACGCTGGCGCAGATCTATAAGAAAAAGAACCCCGACGGTAGCTACTACGGCGGCCCGTCCTACTATATGGAGTCTGCCCTCAAGCAGCGCTGGCTGGGCATCATCTTCGCCATCGCTCTGCTGCTGACTTACGCGGTGGGCTACAACATGCTGGCTGCCTACAACACCCAGGACACCTTCTCCGCCTTCAGCTTCTACGGCAAGAGCACCTCTTACATCGTCGGCATCGTTCTGGCGGTCCTCTTTGCTCTGAGCATCATGGGCGGTGCCACCCGTCTGACCAAGGTGACGGAAATCCTCGTTCCCATCATGGGCGTTCTGTACGTCATCGTCTCCATCATCGTCATCATCCTGAACATCGGCAGCATCGGCCGTGTCCTGGGCATGATCTTCGGCTCTGCCTTTGATTTCAAGGCCATCTTCGGCGGCTTCACCGGCAGCGCCATCATGTGGGGCATCAAGCGCGGTCTCTACTCCAACGAAGCCGGCATGGGCTCTGCGCCCAACGCCGCTGCCGCGGCGGACGTCTCTCACCCCGCCAAGCAGGGCCTGGTGCAGATGCTCTCCGTCTTTATCGACACGCTGCTGATCTGCTCCGCCACGGCCTTCATGTGCCTGTTCTCCGGTGTGGTTCCCGAGGAATCCATGGCCGGCGCGGCCTATGTCTCCGCCTCCATGCGGGCGGCCCTGGGCGGTTTTGGCCCGATCTTCATGGCGGTGGCGGTCTGCCTCTTCGCCTTCACCACCCTCATCGGCAACTACTATTACACCGAGGGCTGCTGGCGCTTCATCCTGAAGAAGGACCCCGGCAAGGGTTTTATGACCTGCTGGCGTCTGTTCTGCTCGGCGCTGGTGTTCCTGGGCGCCATCATCTCTGCTGGTCTCGCCTGGGACAGCGCGGACCTCACCCAGGCCATCATGGTCATCATCAACGTGCCGGTGATCTGGATCCTCGGTAAGCCTGCCTTTGATGCTCTGAAAGATTATCAGAAGAAGATAAAGGCTGGCCTGGATGATCACTTCCATGAGAGTGACATCGGCCTGACCAACACGGAATGCTGGAAGGGCTGATCGAAATGAAAACCATCCTTGTTGCTGAGGCGCTTTCGGATGCAGAGCAGGCGCAGCTGCGTGCTGCTGCACCCGATGAAGAATTCCTCTTTGCCCAGACCCAGGATGTCACTCTGGAGCAGCTGCAGGATGCGGACATCCTCATCGGCAATGTGGACTCTGATCTGCTGAAGCAGACGGAGCACTTGGAGTGGATGCAGCTGGTGAGCTCCGGCGCGGACTATTACACCAAGGAAGCCGAACTCCACGACAAGTTCCTGGCTACCACTGCCACCGGATGCTACGGAACCGGAATTGCGGAATACATGGTTTGCATGCTGCTGACCATGATGAAGAAGATCCAGACCTATCTGGACTTCCAGCGTCAGCAGGTCTGGCGGGATGCCGGCAGCGTGGTTTCGCCTATGGGAAAGCGCGTGCTGATCGTGGGCACCGGCAATCTGGGCACGGAGTTTGCCAGACGCATGCGGCCCTTCGGCTGCGAGATCGTGGGTGTTCGCCGCAGAACGGGCGTCTGCCCGCCGGAGTACGACCGGATGTGCCAGATGGCAGATTTGAAGTCGGAGCTTCCGCAGGCGGACGTGGTGGCTTTGTGCCTGCCCGGCACGAAAGAGACCTATCATCTCTTTGACGCGGAGATGCTGTCCCTCTGCAAGGAGGGCGCCTTCCTCATGAACGTGGGCCGCGGCACCGTGATTCCCACGGAGGTGTTCTGCAGCAGCACTCTCATGAGCCGCTTCGGCGGTGTCTGGGTGGATGTGCTGGAGCAGGAACCTCTGGAGGACGGAGATCCGCTTTTTTCGGCGGAGAACCTCATCATCACGCCGCACATCACCGGCGGCTGGCATCTGGACATCACCCGCAGGAACATCATGGAGCTCTGCGTCCGGAACCTGAAGGCTTACCTGGGCGGGGAGCCTTTGGAACATGTGCTGGACTGGAGCACCGGCTACTGCAAATAAAAGTAAACTGCGTATGCGATTTCAGCATACGCAGTTTTGCTATTCAAACGTGTA
>CAMHRJ010000133.1 GCA_946187475.1 uncultured Clostridia bacterium
GGAAAACGCTGTAGAGTATTTTGTGAGCTATTACGACTACTACCAGCCGGAGGCGTACATCCCGCATACGGATACCTTCATCGAAAAGGATGCCTCCATCAATGACGAGATCGAGCGCCTGCGCCACAGCGCTACCTCCAGCCTCTTTGAGCGCCGGGACGTGATCGTGGTGGCGTCGGTCAGCTGCATCTACGGTCTGGGTGACCCTATCGACTATGCCAATATGGTCATCTCCCTGCGGCCCGGCCAGCGCCGGGACCCGGAGGAGCTTATGCGCAAACTCATCGACATCCGCTACGAGCGCAACGACATTGCCTTCGAGCGCAACATGTTCCGTGTCCGGGGCGACACCATTGACATTTTCCCGGCATACGCCTCCGATCATGCCGTGCGCGTGGAGTTTTTCGGCGACGAGGTGGACCGCATCTCCGATATCAATGTGGTCACCGGCGCGCCCATCCGTACGCTGAACCACGTGGCCATCTATCCCGCCTCCCACTACGTTACCACCAAGGACAAGATGGCCCGGGCCATCGAGGAAATCCGCCGGGAGTGCGACGAGCGCGAGGCATGGTTTGTGGCCAACGGCAAGCTGCTGGAGGCCCAGCGCATCCGCCAGCGCACGGAGTACGACATCGAAATGATGCAGGAGCTGGGCTACTGCTCCGGCATTGAGAACTATTCCCGCATCATTTCCGAGCGCAAGCCCGGCAGCGCGCCCATGACCCTGCTGGACTATTTTCCCGAGGACTTCATCCTCTTCGTGGATGAGAGCCATGTGACCCTGCCTCAGGTTCGGGCCATGTACCGGGGCGACCGGGCCAGGAAGGAGACCCTGGTGGACTATGGCTTCCGCCTTCCCTCAGCCTTCGACAACCGGCCGCTGAAATTCGAGGAATTCCAGGATCGCATCCACCAGGCGATCTACGTCTCCGCCACTCCCGGCGAGTTCGAGCGGGAGCGGGCCGGACAGGTGTCCGAGCAGATCATCCGCCCCACGGGCCTGCTGGACCCGGAGATCGAGGTTCGCGGCGTGGAGGGCCAGATCGACGATCTCATCGGCGAGATCAACGCCCGGGTGGAGAAAAACCAGCGCACTCTGGTCACCACGCTCACGAAAAAGATGGCCGAGGATCTCACGGAGTACCTCTCCAACGCCGGCATCAAGTGCCGCTACATGCACCACGACATCGGCGCTCTGGAGCGCATCGAGATCATCCGCGACCTGCGCATGGGCGCCTTCGACGTGCTCATCGGCATCAACCTCCTGCGGGAGGGTTTGGATCTGCCTGAGGTCTCTCTGGTGGCCATTCTGGACGCGGACAAGGAGGGCTTCCTCCGCAGCGAGACCAGTCTCATCCAGACCATCGGCCGCGCAGCCCGCAACGCCGAGGGCAAGGTCATCATGTACGCCGACCAGACCACCCATGCCATGCATGCTGCCATCACGGAAACCAACCGCCGTCGCAAAAAGCAGCAGGCTTACAACGAGGCCCACGGCATCGTGCCCAAGACCATCGTGAAGAATATTATGGAGATGATCGAGATCTCCGGCGAGGTGCCCGACGCCATGCGCGCCGACGGCGTGCGCATGACCGCCGCCGAGCGGAAGGCGGAGATCGAAAAGCTGGAAAAGGAAATGAAGAAGGCGGCCCAGATGCTCGAATACGAGTATGCCGCCATCCTCCGCGACAGACTCGTTGAGCTGCGCGGGCAAAAATGATAATGATTCTGATAACACCCTTGCCTCCCTCTGAGAGGGAGGTGGCACGGCGTCAGCCGTGACGGAGGGAGAGAGCCTTACCATTCGTATGCATGAATGATGATGCATACCATGTCCGGCATTCGCTCCCTCAGTCAGCAAAGCTGACAGCTCCCTCGCCGAGGGAGCCAAGATAATGGCAGGTGATACATTTGAAACTCATGATCTTAGACGGCAACAGCATCGTCAACCGTGCCTATTTCGGCATCCGGATGCTGAACGCCCCGGACGGCACGCCCACCAACGCGGTCTACGGCTTTCTCACGATTCTGCGCCGGATGCTGGATTTGGAGCGGCCGGACGCCCTGTGCGTGGCCTTCGATCTGAAGGCACCCACCTTCCGCCACAAGCAGTACGCCGGCTATAAGGCGCAGCGCAAGCCCATGCCCGAGGACTTGGCGGTGCAGATGCCGATTCTGAAAGAGGTCCTGGACGCCATGCACATCCGCCGTCTGGAGCTGGAGGGCTGGGAGGCCGACGACCTGCTGGGCACCGTCTCCCGCATCTGCGAAGGGGAGAACTGGGCATGCACCGTGGTTACCGGCGACAAGGACAGCTTCCAGCTCATCACGGAGCAGACCCACGTCTGCCATGTGAAGAGCCGCATGGGCAAGACCGAGACCATCGACTATTCTCCTGCGGTATTCCGGGAGGAATATGGCTTTGACCCCATCCGCATGATCGACCTGAAGGCCCTCATGGGCGACGCCTCGGACAACATCCCCGGCGTGCCCGGTATCGGCGAAAAGACCGCCAAGGATCTGCTGGTGCGTTTCCACACGCTGGAGGAAATCTACCAGGACCCCGAGACGCTGGACGTAAAGCCCGGCGTGAAGAAAAAGCTGGTGGAGGGCAGGGACAGCGCATTCCTCAGTTTCGATCTCGCCACCATCCGCACAGACGCGCCCATCGAATTCACGCCGGATTCCGCAGTCTGGAACAGGGACTTCCGGCCGGAGCTGTACGACCTGTTCCTCCGCCTGGGCTTCTCGAAGTTCATCGAGCAGTGGGGGCTGAAGCCCAACGAGGATTCTGCCCAGCCGGAGCAGTTCACCGGGACCTGCACCTCTGTGCCGATCCGCAGCGATGCGGATGTGAAAGCCGCTTCCGATGCCCTGAAAGCCCGGACGGAGCCTGCCTGCTACTGGTGTCAGCCTGAGCTGGACATGGTGGCCATTCATGCCGATGTGGGCGACGACGCCGTGGGCTATTTCCTCCGGCGGGAGGATTATTCCGGCGACTATGACGCGGCTTTGCGCCTGCTCTTCGACCCGGCCATTTCCAAGGCCGGTCACAACATCAAAAACATTCAGAAAACCCTGCTCACCCTGGGCGTGGAGCCTGAGGGCTGGGTCTTCGATACGGCCCTGGCGGCCTATCTGCTGGACGCCACTGCCGGCAGCTATGAGGTGCGCAGCCTCTGCGTCAAATACTGTGGCTTCGAGCCCTGGCGGCCCGAGAGCGGGGAGGACCAGATGTCCCTGCTGGAGGAATCACCGGCGGATGATGCAGCCCTCATGGGCGAGCAGCTGAGCCTGGCGGCGTCCCTTGCCTGCCTCCATACAGCAATGGAGCAGAAAATGGAAGTGCTGGGCATGACAAAGCTCTATTCCGAGATTGAGCTGCCTCTTTGCCCGGTACTTGCCCGGATGGAGCTGGCGGGCTTCCTGGTGGACCGGCAGGCGCTGATGGACTTCGGCGCGAGCCTCACGGACGAGATCGACCGCCTGCAGCAGAGCATCTGGAGCTACGCGGGGGAGGAGTTCAACATCCAGTCGCCCAAGCAGCTGGGCCATGTGCTGTTCGAGGTGCTGATGCTGCCCGCCGGGAAGAAGACCAAAACCGGCTGGAGCACCAACGCCGACGTCCTGGACAAGCTCCGGGGCAAGCACCCCATCATTGAAGAGATTCTCGACTACCGCGTTCTCACGAAGCTGAAGAGCACCTACGCCGACGGCCTCCTGAAGGAGATTTCCGCCGACGGGCGCATCCACACCAGCTTCCAGATGACCGTCACCGCCACGGGCAGACTCAGCTCCACGGAGCCGAACCTCCAGAACATCCCCATCCGCCGGCCTCAGGGTGCGGAGATTCGCAAGATGTTCGTGCCGGAGCCGGGGAAGGTGCTGGTGGACGCGGACTACAGCCAGATCGAGCTGCGGCTCCTGGCCCACATTTCCGGCGACGAGACCATGATCCATGCCTTCCAGACCGGGGAGGACATCCACGCCGTCACCGCATCTCAGGTGTTCAATGTACCTCTGAGCGAGGTCACCGGCCTCATGCGCTCCCGGGCCAAGGCGGTGAATTTCGGCATCGTCTACGGCATTTCTGCCTTCTCGCTGGCCCAGGACATCGGCGTCTTCCAGAACGAGGCCAAGGCCTATATGGACAACTACTTTGCCAAGTACCACGGCGTGCGGGAGTATATGGACCGCATCAAGACCCAGGCCAAGGCCGACGGCTATGTGACCACGCTCTTCGGCCGCCGCCGGGATCTGCCGGAGCTGAAAAGCAGCAATTTCAATATGCGCAGCTTCGGTGAGCGGGTGGCCCTGAACATGCCCATCCAGGGCACCGCCGCAGACATCATCAAATTGGCCATGGTGCGTGTGGCCCACCGAATCGAGGCTGAGGGGCTGGAGGCCCGGCTCCTGCTGCAGGTCCACGACGAGCTGATCGTGGAATGCCCGGAGCAGGAGGCCGAGACCGTGAAGGCCCTGCTCACGGAAGAGATGCAGAACGTGGTGGACTACAGCGTGCCCCTGCTGGTGGACGCGAAGATCGGCCGCAGCTGGGCGGAGGCGCATTGATGGAATACACGATTCGAAACGCAAACGAAGCCGATCTGGACGTGCTGGAGGAAATGGAAGCCCTCTGCTTCTCCTCGCCCTGGAAGCGCTCCACCCTGGAATGGTTCCTGCCTGATGACCGCCATGAATTCCTGCTGGCGGTGCAGGGTGATAAAATTCTCGGCTACATCAACCTCCTCCACGTCATGGACGAGGGCTACATCGGCAACGTGGCCGTGCACCCGGACTATCGTCGGCAGGGCTTGGGCAGCGCCCTGGTGAAAACCATGCTTTCGCGCTGTGCGGAACTGGAGCTGCTCTTCGCCACTCTGGAGGTGCGAAGCAGCAACGCCCCCGCCATCGGGCTCTATGCCGCCCACGGCTTCGAGTCTGTGGGCAGGCGCAAAGACTATTACGACCGTCCCAAAGAGGACGCGATCCTGATGACATATTACTGGAAGGAACTTGAGTAACATGATTATCCTCTCCGTTGAATCCTCCTGCGACGAGACTGCCGTGGCCCTGGTGCGCGACGGCCGGGAGGTGCTGACCGACCAGATCTTCTCCCAGGCCGCCCTGCACGCGGTCTATGGCGGCGTGGTGCCGGAGATCGCCTCCCGCAGCCACGTGGAGGTCATCACCCAGCTGGCGGACCGGGCCCTGGCGGAAACGGGCCTTGCCCGCAGCGACATTGACGCCGTGGCCGTCACCTGCGCTCCGGGCCTCATTGGCGCGCTGCTGGTGGGTGTGAACTTCGCCAAGTCCGCCGCCGCCGCGCTGGGCGTGCCGCTGATCCCGGTACACCACATCCGCGGCCACATCGCCGCAAACTACATCGCCTATCCGGAGCTGGAGCCGCCCTTCGTGTGTCTGGCCATCTCCGGCGGCAACACGCTGATCGTGGACGTCCGGGATTATACCGACATGCACATTCTCGGCGCCACCCGGGACGACGCGGCAGGGGAGTGCTTCGATAAGACCGCCAGAGTTCTGGGCCTTCCGTATCCCGGCGGCAAGCCCATCGACGATCTCTCCAAGGGTGGTGACGACCAGAAATATGCCCTGCCCATCGGCCACGTGGACGGACATCCCTATGACATGAGCTTTTCCGGCCTGAAGACCGCGGTCATCAATCTGGCCCACAACGCCGAGCAGAAGGGGGAACCTCTGGACCGGGCCTCTCTGGCAGCCAGCTTCTGCCGTGCCGTCAGTGACAGTCTGGTGCCTCGTGCCATGGACGCGGTCCGCGCCCTGGGCTATGGCAAGCTGGCCGTGGCCGGCGGTGTTGCGGCAAACTCCCGCATCCGCCATGATTTTGAGACTGCCTGCGCCAAGGAGGGCGTGGAGCTCTTCATTCCGCCTCTCCGGCTCTGCGGCGACAATGCCGCCATGATCGGCTGCCAGGCGTATTATGAATATCAGAAGGGAATCACCGCGGGAAGCGACCTGAATGCCTGGGCCAACCTGGACCTCAGCGAGGAATATCCCTATGAGCGGTCATGACGGCGCCCGCGAGCGGCTGCGGGAGCGGTTCTGGCGGGGCGGACTGGATGGCTTTCCGGACGTCCATGTGCTGGAGCTGCTGCTGACCTACGCCATCCCGCGCCGGGAGACCAACTCCATTGCCCATGCGCTGCTGGAGCGTTTCGGCACCCTCGCTGCGGTGTTCGAGGCTTCCAGGGAGGAGCTGGTGAGCGTCAAGGGTGTGGGGGAGAATGCCGCCGCGCTATTGAAGCTCATCCCGGCTCTGGATCGGCGCTATCACATGTCCAAAACCGGCGAGGTGACACGCATCCAGTCCAGCGACGACGCGGGCAGACTCCTGATCCCGCGCTATCGCCATACCCGGGAGGAGATCGTCTATCTCATCACCCTGGACGGCAAGCGGGAGCTGA
>CAMHRJ010000134.1 GCA_946187475.1 uncultured Clostridia bacterium
TAATATGCTCCGATGGGGAGGCTCTCGTCGTCCTCACCTTTTTCGATGGCCCGGATGACCACGTCGTAGCCGAAGCTCTCGTTCACCTGCACGCGGGCCCGGTCGCCCACCCGCTTGCCGAGGACGGCTTTGCCCAGAGGCGATTCCTTGCTGATCAGGTCCCGCAGGGGGTCCTGCCGCAAGGTGGTCACCAGGGTGATGGTCTGCTCCTCCTGATCGTCCTCGATCCAGAGGGTGACTTTGTCAAAGAGGGCTGCGCCCTCGCCTTCCCCGGCGGTGATGACTCTGGCGGTCTTGATCATCCGCTCCAGATAGCGGATGCGGCTTTCGTTGCGGTTTTTCTCCTGCTTGGCGGCCTTGTATTCAAAATTCTCGCTCAGGTCGCCGAAGCCCCGGGCGATCTGCACCTGCTCGATGAGCTTGGGGCGCAGCTTGTGGACGCGCTCGTCCAGCTCGGCCTGCATTTTATCGATGTCCACCTGTGTCAATTCGTCGTACATGTCATTTCTCCTTCCCCGGCCGGGAGTTGCGCTCCCAGAAGACGCCGTCGGCATAGCCCTGGATGGTGACGTCAGACTCCGCCATCTCCAGCCGCTGTTCCGCCCAGAGGCAGTATTGGGCCTCCCGCTCCACGCCGATGTAGTGCCGGCCCAGCTTTTTCGCCGTGACGCTGGTGGAGCCGGAGCCCAGGAAGGGGTCCAGCACCAGATCGCCGGGGTCGGAGCTGGCCAGCAGCAGCTTTGCCAGAAGCTTTTCCGGCTT
Source organism: uncultured Clostridia bacterium (assembly GCA_946187475.1). Lineage (GTDB taxonomy): Bacteria > Bacillota > Clostridia > Oscillospirales > Oscillospiraceae > CAG-103. The sequence continues at coordinate 763 of CAMHRJ010000134.1, forward strand.
CTGGGTGGGATGGGCGGTGTTCTCCGCCATGGACCAGAAGGGCACGGTGATGTCGTCCCAGAAGTTGGAGGGACAGGTATCCCGGAAGGCGCCCTCGGCGGTCTCCTGCCAGTCCTTGGGCACGCCGTCCACCCGGTAGGGCGCGATGACCCGCCGGCGCTGGCGCACCGCGTCCAGATGGAAGACGTAGTCCTCCCCTGCCGTGGCAAACCAGATGTCCTCCATGCCGTTTTTCCAGTTGGCAGCGGCGCCACGGCCCTTTTCCCGCTGCCAGGTGATGCGGTTGCGCACCGTGAAAAACTCCGGCAGGACGCTGCCGATGACGAGACTGCTCTCCCAGTCGCAGCAGACGTAAACGGAGGCGTCGGGTTTTAAAAGGGGCTGAACCAGAGAGAGCCATCTGCGGGTAAAATCCGCGTAGGCCTCGGCGTCGGTTTTGGAGAACCGCCGTCCGTTGTAGTACTTCGTGCGGTTGTAGGGCGGGTCCGCGATCAGCAGGTCCACGCTGCCCTTGGGCAGCAGCGGCAGCACGTCAAAGGCGTCCCCGAGGATGGTCTTGTCCCGGACGTCCGGCAGCGATGCCGGAGCCGTGACCGAGATGCACCGCGCCAGATAAGCCGCCCCCGCCTCCAGCGGGGTGTCCAGGGTCTTGTTCCGTCCGCCCTTCATAAGCGTCCTCCTTTTCGGCCGATTCGGCTCTACTTTAGCACAAATCGAAGGGGAAGGCAAATGACAGTGTGGAGTTTCAAATTGGAATTTAGCGTTGAGATGGTTGATGCTCCGCACCCACTTGGCTCCCCCTCCGGGGGAGCTGTCATGCCGCAAGGCGGCATGACTGAGAGGGCAGACTACGAATGCAGAAAACTCAGTGCGTCATGAAGGGCAACAAGCCCTCTCAGTCACGGCTAGTTCCCGCCGTGCCAGCTCTCCCGGAGGGAGAGCCATGTCAGATCGAGCAGTTTTCCAACATCCCGATAAACTCCCAATTTCACCAACTGTTGAACCCAGCCAGGAAGGGGTCGATGCCCTTGGTCTCAGCGCCGGAGTCGGCCACACCCTGGACCGGCGCCCGGCGGGCAGCCTCGGCGTTCTGGCGATAGACGCGGTTTTCCTCCCGCAGGCGGTCCAGCTCTGCCTGGGTCTCCCGCTGGGCATAGGCGCGATAGGCCTCCGGCAGGGGTGTCCCCTCGTCCACGGCGGCCCGGGTCACGTCATCGGGCAGAGGCTTGCCCCGGAGCTCCGGGTACTCCCGCAAAAGCTCCGCCACCTCGGCGGCGTAGTCCCGGGCGGCAGGCGCCTCCGGCAGAGGTTCCGAGGTCGGCTCCGCGGTCGGTTCCGGTGCCTCCTGCTGAGGCTGCTGAGCCTCCTGCTCCGGCTCCAGGTCTTCCACGGTGGGGATCAGGGTATCAAACATTTCGTCCATGTATTTCCTCCCTTACAGGCGCAGCAGGGCGTTCTGGGCCGTGCGGGGCAGAGAATCAAACCGCTGCTGCAGGTTTTGGGGCAGCTTCTGCACCCGCTTGAGGGCGTCCAGCTCCGCGCCCATGGTGTGGGCGCTGGGCTCCGGCTGGGCTTCCTCGGCGGGCTGCTCGCGCATGCGCTCCTTCAGGGCCTGGATCAGCTCCGCCTTCTTGGGCACCAGCTTCTCCGGGATGCGCTCCAGATAGGAGATCACATCCAGGGTGCCCTCCCGACGGAGGTTGTCCAGGGTCTGGACCATGGCGATCTCGCTGAAATAAGTGGTGGCGCCCACGTCGGTCTTCACGTTCAGGTAGAGGTGCTTAAACTGCGCGAAGTCAAAGTCCTCTGCCGTCCGGCGGGTGACCAGCTCCGTGACGATGCGGCCCGTGACCGGGTCCAGCTGAGGTGCGCCGGTCTCGTCCAGCACCGGTTCCTCGAACTCCCGGTCCCGCACCAGCGGGCGCTTTCCGTAGTAGGTGCCCATCATGTCCAGCAAAATGGCGCCCACGTCCTCCACCCACTGGTAGAGCAGGGCCCGGGTATTTTCCATAGGCACCTCGGCGTTACTCTGCAGCACCATCAGCGCGGAGGTGTTGTCGGGCTTGGCGGCGCCCATCTGCACGTCCGTGGCGCCCAGGCACTCCTTGGTATAATCCATGGCCTTGTCGATGGCGTAGAGGATCTGGGCCGACATGTCCGCCGGCTGGAGATTCGCCGCCACCTGGCCGATGCTCTGGCCGGGCTGCATGCCCCGGACGCCGATGGCCTGGCCAATCTCGTTGTCCCACTGGCCGATGAGCTCCTGGTTGTAGACGGTTTTGGGGAAGCCCATGAGCTGCAGGTGGCGCATAACCATGGCGAACATGGAGTTGATGAAGATCTGGTTGGGGATGATTCCGGTCACCAGGGCTCTGCCATGGTACTGGTTTTTCTGACGCTCCCAGTTGCCCCAGGCGATGGGATAGCGGCTGAGGCCCGTGTCCACGTCGGCATAGATCACCGCCGTGCGAGTGGCCTTGGTGACGTGGACGGTGGTCTCGAAGCTGCCGTCGGAGTTCCTGCGGCGCTTTTTCTCATAGAGATACACGAACAGGCACTTGCCGTTTTCCGCGCCCTGGAGCTCGTGACGGCCGCCGCTGGCCACCTGACCGTCGGTCTCGCTGTCCGGGCGAATCTCGGAAAACTCGCCTTTCTCCCCAAAGCGCTTCTGCTCCTCTTTCAGTCTGCCCACGGTGTCCCGGCCGATGACCAGGATGTAGGGCTGTTTTTCCACATCCGGGGTGTTGGGGTTTCCAAACATGACGTTGATGCCGTCCACCAGCTCCATCTGGATCTCGCCCCGGTAGGCCCCGAAGGCGCCACCGTAGGGCATGGCGTCCGGGTCCCAGAAGAAGTGGGCGCAGTAGTCGCCGGTCTGGGCGCCGTCGAAGAGGGCCTCGCGGATGCGGTAGTCCATCTTGAACTTGGAAAAGAGATTTTCCACCTCCGCCGTGGCGTACTCGCTGGCGTCGGTGCCGGGCTCCGCCAGATTCGTGCCGTCGTAGTAGCTCAGAGGCTCATAGCGCACGGCGATGGCGCTGGCGGTCAGGGACGCGACGAAGAGGCTCGTCACGCGCTTGATGATGTTGAACACCGGCTTGGGCAGGGCCGCCATGGCCCGGGTCTGGGGCAGATTGCGCCACTGGTTGCCGCAGAAAAACTCGATGTTCGTGTTCACGGTGTTGTACTGGCTGGGGCTGAGGCCGCTGTTGTAGGCTCTCCCCTGCTCATAGAGCTGCCAGGCGCGGGTCACATGGTCTGCCATATCATTCCTCCTCCGCCGGGGCGTCGCCATAGGCGATCTCCGGGCTGTAGTGCATCAGGGTGCGAAAGGCCTCCTGCTCCTGCAAGAGGGTAGGCTTCGGCGCTTCGGCGGGCGGTTTCGGTCTGCGCCGGCTGCCGAGCATCGCGCCAAGCAGCACCAGAAGCCCCGCAAACAGCGCCCCCAGCATCCCGCATAAAAAGGCTGTCATAAGGTTCCTCCTTTTGAAGAGTGAAGAGTGAAGAGTGAAGAGTGAAGTGTGGAGTGTGGAGTGTGGAGTGTGGAGTGTGGAGTTGAAAGGAATCGCCTGCGGCGATGCTTCAAAAAGCGCAATTTCATTCGTTTGCGAAGCAAACACTTTTAAACTCCTAACTCCTCACTCCTAACTCCAAACTGCTTAAAGCTTCCCGTACATCACCAGCGACTGGATGTAGCTTCTGGCCTGCTGGGACGTGAGGCCCAGGGCCTTGAGCTGCGTCTCGTCGGGGATGACGCCCGCCTTCAGCAGCAGGGCAGCAGCGTCCGCCTGCTGCTTGGTCTCCTGCTTCTGATTGTCGCGCTTCTGCTTCTCCAGGGTAGCGGCAGCGGCCCGCTGTTCCTTTTCCAGGGCGTCCACGCGGTCCTGCTGATATTTTTGCACCGCGAAGGTGAGCTGACCCTCGTTGAGGGTGCCGGTGACGTTGGCGCGGCTGAGCTCATAGTTTTTCCGCCACTGCTCCAGTGCCAGGTCCTGCTGTTCCTGCCTGTCCTGAAATTCCGCGTCCCACTGCTCCAGCTTGATGAGCTGGCTCAGATAGCTCTGGCCCACCTCCAGCAGGGCGTCCGCCTTCTGAAACTCACCCTGGGCGCGCAGCTGGGCAATCTGGCGGGCAGTGTCGGCAGCAAGCTGGCTCTGTGCGCTGCGGATGCGGGCGCGGTTTTGCAATGCGGCGGCCTGAATGGCCTGATATTGGGCCGCGCCGATGCCGCCCCGGTCGCCCCGGGCAGCGGCATAGAGGGCAGCATTGTCCATGGCCCGGGCGGCCTCCGCCTCGCTCTGGTTCTGCTCCAGCCGGGCTGTCTGGGCGCTGTCTGCCAGGTTCTGCTCCAGGGCCGCCGTCTGGGTCGCGGTGGTTTGGTCGATCTGCTGCTGCTTTTGTTCCGTGGCCGCGGTCTTCCACGCGCCCAGCAGACCGCGCATGGTCTGGGCCGCGGTCTGAACGCCGGTTTTAACCGACATGCTGCATCACTCCCTCCAGGTCTTCAATGCGGTGGTTGGCCACCTTCATCTGCTCCTCCAGCACGGGCAGACGCCGGGCGAAGTTGTTGTGCTCCGCCACCTTGTTTTCCAGCTGCTGGAGGCGGTAGTTCACCAGCTTGGAGCTGACGACAATGCCGCCCAAGGAGCCCGCCAGGGTGCCCAGCAGACTCAGCAGCGCAACGAGAATCGTGCTATCCATCACGCCGCCTCCTTTTGGCGCTCCAGCGCCAGATTCCACACCGCCGAGATGGCGGCGCTGAGGGCGGCGGACACCGCGGGACTCAGCACCACCCAAACGGCGCCCCAGCTCTCCGGCCAGCCGCCGGAGAGGAGCGTTGCCACCGCCGGGATCAGCACGCCGAAAAAGGCCTGAACAAAGGTCTTTCCCGCACGGATCATCCAGTCTCTCATGATGCGTCACCCAGCTTTCGGGCGCGCAGGATCATGGCCGCCGCCTCCGCCCGGGTACACGGCTCGTCGGGGCGGGTGCCGTCGGTGACGCCCAGGCGCTTGGCCTCGGCCCACTCGCCGGATTTTTCATACCATTTCGGTTCCGTTTTGGTCTCCTCCAATCTCTGTTGAAAGGCCCGCCACTGGTTCTCATCGTTGACCCAGGGCCAGGGGCAGACCTTCCAGCAGACGTCGTAGTGCCGCACCACATGGGCGGCGTCGATGCCATAGCGGCTCATGAGCATTTTCACCAGACGCACCGCGTTATCCACAGTCTCCGGCTCGATGTACCAGTTGCCCATGGAGTCCTTCTTGCAGCACAGTTCGATGCCGATGCTGTTCTTGTTGCGGCACTTGCCCCAGAAGGGCGCCCGACCGCCGGAATAGTCCACGCCGCAGTGGCCGGCGCTCTCCTCCAGCGGCACGCTGCCGACCACCGTGGTCTCGTCCACGAAGTAGTGGGCGCTGGCGCCCAGATTCGCGTTGTTCGCGAAGTAATCGCCGTTGTTGCGGGCAGTGCTCACGGCGCCCACATAGTGCATGACGATGTATTCGATGCTCTGCCCGTTTCGGCTCCAGCGGTTGGTGCTGTGGGCAGGCTTGTTGATGATGACGAAGCTCATGTGCTTGCCTCCTACTGCTTGTAAATCTTGATGCTGCCAATGTCGGTGTAAGCAATGCAGAA